>JAATGE010000523.1 GCA_015654825.1 Rhodospirillales bacterium | reverse complement strand
GGGTCTGGGGCCTACTGGCCCCAGCGGGTCCAGGGCAGAGCCCTGGCCTTCACTTGACTAACGCCTTCGCCCGCGCCGCCTCGCGCCGCTGGTCGCTGATCAGCGCCCCCAGCACCCCCATATCTGGCTTGGCCCGGCCGCTTTCGGCCAGGTAGTAGAGCTGCTCATAGTACCAGCTCTGGGCGCCGAAGCCGTTGAGCGCCTTGACCAGCATGAACGGCGATTTCGGGCCGAGCCAGCCGGGACCGATGCGCAGGCGGTCCTCCCAACGATCGAGCGTGGCGACGTCACCGCGGAGCAGTTTGCCGGCTGCTTCGGTATCGACGCAGAGCGGGCGGCCGAGGCCGATCAGATCGATGCCGTCCGCGGCGATGGCGTTGGCCATGCCGGCGGCGGTGCGAAATCCCCCGGTAACCATCAGTTTCGCGCGCGTCAGATGTTTCCTGATTTCAGGCGCGAATTTCTGGAAATACGCCTCGCGCGCGCGGGTGGACGCAGCGACCGTCGGGTCGAATACCGGTTCCAGGCCGGCCATGTTAATCATGCTGGGCTGTTCGTAGCTGCCGCCGGAAATCTCGATCAGGTCGACGCCTGCTTCGTCCAGCCAGCCGGCGACGATCGTGCTGTCTTCGAACGCGAAGCCGCCGCGCTGGAAGTCGGCCGAATTGAGCTTGACCGAGACCGGGAAGTCGTCGCCCACGGCCGCGCGTGTCTGGCGTACCGTTTCCATCAGGAAGCGCGCGCGGCCGGCCAGATCACCGCCCCACTCGTCCTGCCGCAAATTGGTCTTGGGCGAGAGGAATTCGGAAATCAGATAGCCGTGGGCGCCGTGGATTTGCACACCGGTAAAGCCGGTATCGCGCGCGACGCGGGCGGCGTGGGCGAAGCGCGCGAACAGTGGCGGGATTTCCTCCGCGGTAAGCGCCACCGGCTGCCCGAACTGGCCGCCGGGCAAAGCGACGGCAATGGCGGAGGGCGCCTTCGGGTGCGGATTGAGCGCTTTCGGCGTCTGGCGGCCGGCGTGCGAGATCTGCATCCAGGCATGGTTGCCGAGGCTGCGCGCGGCGTCGGCGAAACGCCGCAGCGCGGCGAGCGCCTCCGCATCCTCGTGGCCATCGATCGCAACGTTGCCGGCGGCTTCGAGCTGTTTGCGGTCGACCTGGACGTTGCCGGTCAGCAGCATGCCGGCGCCGCCCTCGCTCCACATTCTGTATAGCCGCTCATGCAGGGCGGTGGCGCGGTTCGCGGTGTCGCCGAGGCGCTCCGTCATCGCGGCTTTCGCCAGGCGGTTGGGCAGCACCGCGCCGCACGGCAAGGTCAGGGGTTCGTTCAGGGTTTTCAGCACATCGAGCGGCATGGGCGCGGCCTTTCGGGCGGGGTCAGAGGAAATGGATCACCTCGGCGGCGGGGGCGCGCGTGGACCGCAGCCGGTTTGCCGGCGCGGCGGGATCGGCATGGCCGATCGCCATGCCGCAGAACAGCATCAGTTCCGGCGGCGCGCCGACGAAATCAGCAACGGTTTTCGGCCACCGGCTCCACGCTTCCTGCGGGCAGGTGTCGATGCCGCGTTCCTGGAACAGCAGCATGGCGGTGGCGAGCAGCATGCCGAGATCGGACCATTGCGGTGGGCCCATGATGCGGTCGGCGAAGCAGAACAGGGCGGCGGGGGCGCCGAAGAAGCGATCGTTGTTTTGCAGCCATTGCAGGCGGGCGGACCTGTCGGAGCGCGGAATGCCGAGATGCGCGTACATGGCCTCACCGATTTCAAAGCGGCGGGTGCGGTACGGCTCTTTCAGGTCGGGGGGATAGACCGCGTATTCCGGCTTTTCGCCGAGCGGATTTTCGGCCAGGCGGGAATCCATCAAGGCGCGGAAAAGCTGCATGCTGGCGCCGTTCAGGACATAGAGTACCCAGGGCTGCAGATTGCCGCCCGAGGCGGCGCGGGTTGCCTCGGTCAGCACATCGCGAATGACGTCGGAGGCGACCGGGGTGGGCAGGAAGGCGCGCACCGACCTGCGGCGCTGTACGGCTTCGCTGACCGATAAAGAGGGCACGGGCACTCCAGTGACTGGAATTTCACGGTGTTAAAAGTTTAACATTGACAAAATTTTGTCAAGAGTGAAATTTGAGGGAAATGAACGACCTGCCCGATACCCGCTTGCGAAATATGGATGCACGGCGCCAGCGCATCCTGGATGAGGCGTGCCGTATGCTGGCGGACGGCGGCACCGGGGGCCTGACGCTGCGCGGCCTTGCGGAGAATTCCGGGGTGACCGTGCCGACCATCTATAATCTGGTGGGCTGCAAGGATCAGGTAGTGACATCGCTGATCGCGGCGGCGCTGGACCGGTTGGACGAGGCGCTGCTCGGGTTGCCTTCGGCCCGTGGCATTGCCCGCGCGGAGGCAGCGGTGGGCGCCAGTGTGACGCTGTTCTTCGGCGAGCCCGGCCGCTACGGCGCGGTGTTCCGTGCGTTGCAGGAAATGCAGGGAAGCAAGGAGGACCGGCTGCTGGGGCCGCTGTTCCGTCGCGCCGGCGAGGTTTATTGCCAGGCGGTAAGCGAGGCGCAGAAGGATGGCGACCTGCGCGGCAGGCTGCGCGCGGTGCCGCTGGGGCACCATATCCTGCATGCGCAGATCGAAGGATTTCGCTTGTGGGGCGTAGGCACGCTGGCGGCGCCCGTGGTGCGGGCAAGGGCATTCTACGCGCTGTATGTCAGCCTGCTGGCCGATGCGACGAAGCCCGTGCGCAAGCGGCTATTGGAACAATTGCGCGAAAGCGAGAGCATTCTCGATACGTAGAACCAACGGCGCGGTGACTGAGTCGTTAAGGAAGGCCAGGGCTCTGCCCTGGCCTTCACTCGCCTTCCGCTCAATTAACCTGCCGCCCCCGCCCTTCCCAGTAAGGCGCCCGCAGCTCCCGTTTCAGCAACTTGCCCGACGCATTGCGCGGCAGCATTTCAGCGAAATCCACGCTTTTCGGGGCTTTGAATGCGGCGATGCGGTCGCGGCTCCAGTCGATCAGTTGCTGCTGCGTCAGCGCCGCCCCCGGGCGGAGCACCACGACGGCCTTGACGGCCTCGCCCCATTTCTCGTCGGGCACCCCGATCACCGCGGCTTCGGCGATCGCCGGGTGCTCGGAGAGCGCGCTTTCCACCTCAGCCGGGTAGACGTTCTCGCCGCCCGAAATGATCATGTCCTTCACGCGGTCGTGGATATAGACGTAGCCGTCCGCGTCGACGAAGCCGGCGTCGCCGGTATGCAGCCAGCCGTCGCGGATGGTTTTCGCGGTTTCCTCCGGCCGGTTCCAGTAGCCCACCATGTTGGCACCGGATCGCGTTACGATCTCGCCGACCTGCCCTGTCGGCACGTCGCGCCCTTCCGCATCGACGACGCGTATTTCCACCCAGGGCAGCGGCTTGCCGGCGCCGCGCATGCGCGGCGAGCCATCCGGTGTGTGGTCTTCCGGCGGCAACGCGACGATCGTGCCGGTCGTTTCGGTCATGCCGTAAAACTGCACGAAGCCGCAACCGAGCATCTCCATCGACTCGCGCAGCAATGCCAGCGGGATCGGGCTGGCGCCATAGCCCATTTCGCGAATGCGGCTGAAGTCGGTTTGTTTCGCGCGGGGATGCCGCACCAGGAATTGCAGCGCGGCGGGCACCAGGAAGATCTTGCTGATCGGGTGCTGCTGGATCATGTCGAATGTCTGATCGAGATCGAACTGGCGCTGGATGTGGCAGGTGGCGCCGTAGTGCACAGAAATTATTCCCCATCCGGTGCCGCTGATGTGGGAGACCGGCATGGCCTGCACGGCGGCGTCGCCATCCTCCCAACGGGCCCAGGGCAGGTCGGACATCTGATTGGCGCTGACGCCGTGGGTGAAATTGCGGTGCGCCAGCATGACGCCTTTCGGCCGGCCGGTGGTGCCCGAGGTGTAGAGTTGCACCGCGACATCGTCCGGACTTGCCTCGCGCACCGGCGGGCCGTCCCGCGCCGCATCGCGCCACGCCGCGAAATCGGGCCAGACGGGATGGCCGCCTTCCGACGCCAGAACGGTTTGCACCCGCGGCATGTTCGGCAATTCGCTTGCCACCAGGTCGGCGAATTCCGGGCCGACCAGGATCAGCCGGGCCTGCGAATCCTCGACGATGACGGCGATTTCGGGACCCGCCAGGCGCCAGTTCACCGGCACCATGACGACGCCGGCCTTCATGGCGCCGTAGAGGGCCTCGAAATAGACGTCGCTGTTCTTGCCGATATAGGCAATGCGCTCACCGGGCGCGATGCCGGCGGCGGTGAGCGCCGCCGCCACGCGATCGGCGTGGCGGGCGAAGGTGGCAAAATCGGTGCTGCGGCCTTCGAACGTGAAGGCGGGCTTGTGCGGGACGCGCGCCGTCGTTGCGTTCAACGAATCGAGCAGCGTGCCCGGGTCTATCTGTGGCATGGCGAGGCCCCATCCCAATTTTGCTGGACGTTTTTCGGCGAAATTAGACCGCTTGCCGCCATGGCGGTCAATCGGGCCGCCCGCCGAAGTCGTCGGCCGGGGAACAATTAACCAAAGTTTTTGCTTCTTTTTTCAAAAAGAAGTGCTTTCTGCTGCCTGCGTCGCGATATCAGCCCGCCATTCCGACCGATGCCGCGACGCGCGCGTAGAGCGACACGAGGTCTTCGCGCACCCCGTCCGCCAGCAGGTAGCCGGACCGGACGTGGCGGATATTCTTGGCCTTGCGCTCGAACACTTCGCCGCCGCCGAGGACGCGGTCACGAAACTCCGACATGCGGAGGTACGGCGGATCGAAGTACGGCGCCGCGTCATCGACTTCCGTTTCGGCGATGTCGCCCGCCATGGCGGCAACGATCCCGCCGATATCGAACTTCTTGCGTTCCTTCATGAAGGCACTGCGCACCGCGGCATCCTGCTCACCGGTCGCGCGCTGATGCATGCCGTTCAGCACCCGGAGGATTTCGCCGTCCTCGGTCGGCATCGAGGCCCAGAGCTTTTCGCCCGCCAGCGTCACCTTCGGCGCCTCTGGCAGTCCGAGCACCTCGCGGCAGAACACTTCGTAAATATCCAAACCGCGATCGACCGTTGTCGAATACGGGAAAATCACCAGGGCGTCGCGGCCGAACACCTGCGCCACCATGCGCCAGATCACGGCGTAGTCGAAATCGAGCTGCACGCCGGCGGCCTTGACCTTGGGCGGGTAGAAATTCGGCGGCCGGCCGGACAGCATCGACAGGTAGAATTCGGGAAAGGTCTGGGATCCGCCCATCAACAGGGTCTGGTTCCAGATCGAAGCGTAGCGGTCGCTCCACCGGCGGCTGAAATAAACGATTTCGACCGGCGTTCCGTCGGCCAGTTCGCGCAGCAGTTCGAACCCTTCCGGCCGCTGGAACATCATATGTTCGCACGACAATACGATCGTGTGCGCGCCGGAGGCACGCAGCGCCGCAAAACCCTGCTGCAGCTCACTCACGCGATTGCGCATCAGCGCGTAGTGCAGCCGCATATGCATGAACTTGTTGTTTTCGGCGATGAATTCCTCGGGATAATAGACGCCCTGCGCGCGCAGCTCGGCTCGCGCGGCCTTCAGGCATTGCTGCAAATAGGTGGATGCCGTCTTCATCGGTCCTATGTGGACCACGTAACGTTGCGGCGTGGTGCCGCTCATGCGGCGGCCTTCGCGGCGATCACCGCCGCGAGGTCGCCGACGCATTTCATGCTGTCGATCTCCCGCGTGTTGAGTTTTATCCCGAACCGCTCCTCCACCGAGACCATGATTTCGATCTGCTTGAAGCTGTCCCAGCCCGGCACGTCCTTCGCGGTCAGCGTCGGCGAGATCTGCATGTCGTCGTTCATGAACACTTCGCGGAATATTTCCGTCAGCGCGGAATAGATCCCAGCCTGGTCTGCGGTCATTTGTATCAGCCCTCGGTCATCTGGATGAAGGTCGGGGTCGGCACGAAGCCGGCGAGATCGAGTTCGGCGAGGCTGCGCCCGTCCGGCTCGGAAGCAATCAGCGAAAAGCCGAGCTTCACGTAGTGATCCCGCACCATTCCGTTCTTTTTGGTCGGGATGTATTCGCCGCGCAGCCGGGTCGCCCCCATTTCGCGGGACAGGTCGGCGATCAGCGTGAGGGTCGCGGGTTCAACCTGGCGGCCGAGCACGCGGCAGCTCATCAGCCAGGTGTCGATATGCAGCAGGTCATCATTCTTGCGGCCGATGACGATGCCGATGATGCCGTTGTCGCCGAAACGGTCGAGCAGCCGCAGCTGCAGGCCGAAGGCATCGGGATCGGCCATGATCGCGGCCACGTCCTCGTCGGTGTAGCGGCGGGTGGTCAGGTTGAACTGGTTGGTCTTGTTGATCAGCTGCACGATACGCTGCTGGCCGACCGGATCGAACCTCTTCCAGATCAGTTTCATGTCGAGGCCGCGCAGATAGCCCTCGATATCCGATGAACTGGCCCGCAATTGCTCGCGCGCGCGATTCTCCTGGTATTGCGCGGTGCGCAGCCGGTCGTCCTCGGTCAGGCGAAGGCTCTCGAAATAGCCGGCATCGGCGAGGATCGCGGGCACCAGGGCCGGCTCATCCGGGACCTCCGGCACCGCGACCATCGGCAGCTGCTCGCGTATCAGATTGCGCTCGAACGGATTGTCGTCGAGAAACACCAGCGCATCGAGCCCGATATTCAATTCGGCCGCGATGGCACGGATATTGGCCGCCTTGTCGTCCCAGTTGGCGCGAAAGCAGGCGATATCGGCAGGCCGCAGCACCATGTCCGGATGCTTCTCGAACGGCTCGCGCGCGTTTGCCTCGTCGTTCTTGCTGCACACCGCGAGGATCACGCCGCGGCGCGCGAGCTCGCGCGCGTATTCCTGTACGGCAACGAAGCCCTCGCCGAGCGGGCTGCCCTGGCCGATCACGATGCCTTCCAGCCCGTCGTCGCCGACAACGCCGCCCCACAGCGTATTGTCGAGGTCCAGCACCAGGCACTTGTACGAGCGGCCGGCACGCGCCGCGATCAGCCGCGCCACCAGGTCGCCGTAGGCGGGGCCAGCGGCGGGTGAGACCTCCTGTTTCGAACGGTGCCACAGCGCCGGGTCGTGCCACGCATCGAGCCCGTCACGCGCCGCGGCCTGATCGAGCGCCACCAGATCGACACCGTGCCGATCCGCCAGCCGGCGCAGCGAGGCGTTCAATTCGTGCACGAACCAGCTGCGCGATCCCGGCAGGCGATGTTCGTTATTACCCAGTAACGCAGGGAAACTGTCGAGCACCGTCTGCTGCATCAGCGGACAGCCGAAACCGTCCCGCGCGGCCTGCCAGCATTGCAGGATCAGCGCCTCGGCCGCCTGCAGCGCCGCCGCGGCCGCCTCCGCATCCAGCGCCGCGTGCACGCCCTGGGTCAGGGATCTGGCGTCGAAACTGAAAAGAATGGCATTCGGCCTGAATTCATGCAGTGCCGACCGCGGGTCCAGCAATTCCTGCAGATATTGACCGTAGTCGTTTTCGTAAGTGGTGACGGAGATGCCCCGGCGCAGCGCGGCGACACGGATCGGCGCGTGCAAATGGGTCAGCGTGGCGGAGCCCAGCACTGCCAGGCGAACCGGCGGCGCCGCCAGATCGGCCGGCGGCACAGCGCCCTGATGGCGCTGCACGATCGCATCCAGGCGGTTGGTCGCGACAAAATCAAGCCGCGTGCCGGCCAGCGCCACCGCTTGCTTCCATACCTCGCCCCCGGCGCGGTCAAGGGCGGACAGACGAGCGCGTGCGTCGGCAGCTGGGGGCAGCCATCGCAAGTGCTGCATCAAGACGTCTCCGACCAAGGGCGCGGTGCTTTTGCGGTCGCGGGGTGCCCCGCGTCAAGCATAGCGCACATCCCTGCCCGGGTCGGCCGGCGAGCATTGCCGCGGGCCGGGCGCCGCGCTTGACCGGGGGGCTTGACGGACGTTAGACGGTCGCGGTTACGCACTCGTATTTTCAGGGACTCGCGCCGGTGGCCGCTCGTCGGATTTTATTGCACATCGGCACTGAAAAGACCGGGACCAGCACGCTGCAGGGGCTGGCGGCGGTGAACCGCGAACTGCTGCAACGCCATGGCGTCTGCTATCCGCGGGTGCCCGGCAGCTTCAGCCATGTCGGGCTTTCGGTATTCGCGCTGGACCCCGCGCGCGGCAGAAACCTGCATGCGAAGCTGAAACTGCGGACCCGCGCGGCGGTCGAAGAATACCGCGACAGCTTCATCGAGCGGCTGCAACGCGAAATCGATGCGTCGCAATGCGATACGATCCTGCTCTCTAACGAGCATCTGTCCTCGCGGGCCAACCGGCCGGAAAATGTCGTCCGTATCGTGCAGGCGCTGCGCGGCATCGCCGAGGATATCCGAGTACTGATCTATTTGCGGCCACAATACGAACTGGTATTGAGCGGCTATTCGACCGCGGTAAAGTCGGGCCGGCTCGCGCCGATCGATACCGGCAAGACCGAAACCAATCACAACTATAATTATGACCGCATGCTGTCCTACTGGGAAGGCGGCGTCGGCATCGAGAACATCATCGTGCGGCGCTTCCTGAAGCAGTATTTCGAAGGCGGCTCGCTGATTACCGATTTCTTCGCGGCACTGGGAATTCCGATGCCGGCCGACCTGGTAATCCCGCCGAACCGCAACAGCAGGCTGGATGCCGAAACGGTCGAGTTCCTGCGTTACGCCAATCGCAGCGTGCCGCCCCGGATCGAGGGCCTGCATAATCCGGATCGTAACGGATTGGTGCGCGCGCTGGAAAACATCTCGACCGGGCCGCTGATCGCGGCGCCGCCCGAGGAATTGGCGGCCATCGACGAGGCGTTCGCGGACATCAACCAGCGCGTGAACGAACGCTACTTTCCGGGCTCCAAGGAGCCGCTGTTTCCGCCTTTCGCGGGCGAGGAAGGCGCGTTTTTCTCATTGGGAACAGAACGGGCCGTGGAAATCGGCATTGCGCTGTGGCGCGAAGCCCGCAAGGCGGCACTGGCCAAATCCGGGGACGGCACCACGGCGGACGAAATACCCTGGCGCCGGCGCGGACGCGCGCGGGTGCGGCCGGCGCAGGCGCCGGCCGCGGACGACGTTGACGCCG
>JAATGE010000029.1 GCA_015654825.1 Rhodospirillales bacterium | reverse complement strand
GCGCACGGCTTCGGCGATTTGCGGCACCAGCGCGAAGGTGACGACCTGCCGCGCCCTGTCGTCGGGAAGGAAATTGCCGCGGGGGCCGCCGGCTTCGAGCCCCATGGCAATCCCTGCGTCCGCATGGTGCGCTTCCAGCCAGCGCGCCTCCGCGACGGTCGTTGCCGAGCCGATGATTTTTGCGCCGGTGGCGCGAACGCGGTCGAGCAGCGGTGGCGGCGGCAAGCCGAAATGAAAACTCACTATTTCGGGCCGGTATTCCTCGACGATGGTGCACAGATCGGCGTCGAACGGGGTGCGGCCGGTGGTGGGCAACGGGGCTGCCGGGTCGAGGTCGAGCTCGACGTAGTAGGAGGCGAGGCGGGCGCGCCATTGCATCGCGCGGGCGGGGTCCGGCTGCGGCGGCGTGTGGCAGAAGAAATTGACGTTGATTGGTTTTTTTGTGCGTTGGCGCACTTCGTCGAGCGCGGTGCGCAGTTGCGTCGGGCTGAATTGCGCCGCCGGCAGCGAGCCGAGTCCGCCGGCCTCACTAACCGCAACGACCATATCCGGTGTGGTGGCGCCCGCCATAGGTGCCTGAATGATCGGCAACTCGATTCCGAAAAGGCCTTGTATTCGGTAGCTGGGCCAGGGCATCTTATACCAACCTGCGTTGAGCTGGATGCGCGGAAAAGGTAGGCAAGTCAGGAGAAAGAGTTCTTTTTTGAAAAAAAGAACCAAAAAACTTTTGCTTCTTAAGCGATCCGGTATTCCCCCGCCATCGCCTGCGTCTCCGAGATATTAGTATAAAAGTTTTTTGTTTCTTTTTTCAAAAAAGAAATACTTCGCCTTACGAACGATGCGTCCGCCTCAATGCGAGTCCGGGGCCTCAAGCCCCAGTGTGGGTGCAGGGGGCAAAGCCCCCTGGCCTTCCTTCTCCGGCAATTTAACCCGAAGCCGCCGTATCCGCCGGGCATCGCACTCCAGCACCCGGAATTCCATGCCGGAAGGATGGCTAATCACTTCGCCCCGCGCCGGCACGCGCCCCGCCAGCGTAAACACCAGTCCGCCCACCGTATCGATGTCGGCAGCGCGCTCCTCCGCCGTCAGTACCGGCCCAAGCCGGTGCTCGAAATCCTCGACCGGCAGGCGCGCATCGATATCCAGCGTGCCGTCCGGCCGTTCCACCACCATCGGCAAATCCGGTTCGTCATGTTCGTCCGCGATATCGCCGGTAATCGTTTCGACCAGATCCTCGATCGTCAGCAGCCCGTCGATGCCGCCATACTCGTCCACGACAAGGGCCAGGTGCATGCGGTTCACGCGCATCTGCAGCAGCAGGTCCAGCACCGGTATTTGCGGCGCCACCAGCAGCGGCTTGCGCAGGATGGCTTCCAGCGAGAACTGCTCCGGTTTGCCGACATAAGCAAAAACATCCTTGATGTGCACCATGCCAACGATGGCATCGAGCTGCTCGCGGTAGATCGGCATGCGCGAATGGCCCTCGCGGCGAATCAGCTCGAGTGCCTGTTCCAGGGTCAGATCGATCGGCATGGCGACGATGTCGGCGCGCGGGATCATGATGTCGTCGGCGGAAATGCTGCGCAGACGCAGCACGTTGGCAATCAGCACACGCTCCTGCCGGTCCAGTTCCGGCACTGTTGTGCCGTCGCTGGTAGCGCCGGCCGCCTCGGCCACCAGTTCCGCAATGCTTTCGCGCACGCCCTGGTCCTGGCGCCGCCGGTTGCGGGTGCCGAGAATGCTGCCGATGCGGGTGAGCAGTGTCGGGGCGATGTCGCTCATCTGCGCTTCCACGGGTTGGGCACGCCGATGCGGTGCAGAATTGCCGCCTCGGCCATCTCCATGCGCCTCGCCTCGCCGGCCCGGCCATGATCATAGCCTTGCAGGTGCAGCGCCCCATGCACCACCAGGTGGGCCAAATGGTGCGCAGGCCTGCGGCCCGCGGCCAAGGCCTCCCGGCGCACGGTTTCCAGCGCCAGCACGATGTCGCCGCCGGCAAAACCGCGCATCGGCTCGAAGGTCAGCACATTGGTGGGCTTGTTGCGCCTGCGGTGGCGGGCGTTCAGCCGCTTGACCGCCCGGTCGTTCGCCAGCACCACCGTGCCTGCGCCGCCGGCGGCCTGCGCGGCGCGCGCGGCAATCCTCTCCGCGCCAGTGACGAGGCGATGCCAGCCAGAGGCTTCAACAAGCACACGGGAAGAAGGCCAGGGGCTCTGCCCCTGGACCCCGCTGGGGACTAGTCCCCAGACCCCATTTAATGGTTCCGCCGGAGGCGTGGCCACCGGCGGCCTACTTCGTTCAGGCGCCATCGTTCTCCCGGGAATGCTCCCGTGCCGCCGCAGCTCGCTGATCATAGGCGTCCACGATGCGCGCTACCAGCGTATGACGCACTACGTCGCGCGTACCGAAGCGGGTGAAGCCTATGCCGGCCACACCCTCCAGTGTCTCCACCGCGTCGCGCAGGCCGCTGCGCACGCCGGGTGGCAGGTCGATCTGCGTCAGATCACCCGTAATCACCATGCGGGTGCCCTCGCCCATGCGCGTCAAAAACATCTTCATCTGGGCTTCGGTGGTGTTCTGCGCTTCGTCCAGGATCACGAACGCATGCGCCAAGGTGCGGCCGCGCATGAAGGCCAGCGGCGCCACCTCGATCTCGCCATTGCCCAGGCGGCGCAGCACCTGGTCGACCGGCATCATGTCGTGCAGCGCGTCATACAGCGGCCGCAGATACGGATCGATTTTCTCCTTCAGGTCCCCGGGCAGAAACCCCAGCCGCTCGCCGGCTTCCACCGCGGGCCGACACAGCACGATGCGCTCCACCCGGCCCGCCGTCAGCATGGCCACCGCCTGCGCCACCGCCAGATAGGTCTTTCCGGTGCCGGCCGGGCCCAGCGCAAAAACCATTTCGTGGCGCTGCAGCGCCTCCATATACGCCAGCTGTCCGGGGCTGCGCGGCCCGACCGCGCCGCGACGCGTGCGGATCGCCGGCAGGTCCGACAGCGGCAACCGCGGGTCCTCGTCGGCCGCGCTGCGCAGCCGGATCACCGCGTCCACGTCGCCGCTGGTGACGCCCTCGCCGCGCTCGAGCCGCTTCCACAATCCGGCCAGCGCGGCCTGTGCGGCCTGCACACGGTCCGGCGCGCCGGAAATGGCGACCTTGTTGCCACGGCACGCCAGCCGCACGCCAAAACCCTGCTCCAGACGCACCAGATGGCGGTCATGGTCGCCGAGCAATTGCGGCATCAGTGCATTGTCATTGAACAGCAGCGTCACGGCCTGGCCGGACAAGGGTGCTGGGGCGGCGGATTTGCTGGCGGCGATGTGTGTCAAGCGCAAGCTCTCTCCTGTTGAAGGTCTCCGGATAGTGAGTTGGTGTGCGCGGCCTTGATGCGCACGGGAACAACCTGTCCGGCGAGCGACGCGGGCCCGGACAGGTGAACGGGTTGCAGCCACGGCGAGCGCCCGGCGATCTGGCCAGGATGGCGGCCCGCCCCGGTGATCAGCACCGGCACGGTCAGGCCCACGCACCCCGCGTTGAATTTTTCCGTATGGCTCCGCAGCAGGGCCTGCAGCGATTGCAGCCGCTGGTCCTTTTCCGCCTCCGAAACGTGCAAGGGCGCGCCAGACGCCGGTGTTCCGGGCCGCGGCGAATATTTGAAACTGTAGGCCTGCGCAAAGCCGACTTCGCGCACCAGCGACAGCGTCGCCGCGTGATCGGCATCGCTCTCACCGGGATGTCCGACGATGAAATCGGAGGAGAACGCCATGTCCGCGCGCGCGGCGCGCAGGCGCTCAACGATGCGCAGAAAGTCCGCGATGCTGTGGCGCCGGTTCATTGCGGCGAGCAGCCGATCCGAGCCGGTCTGCACCGGCAAATGCAGATACGGCATCAACGCCGGAATCGTTCCGTGCGCCGCGATCAGATCATCGGACATATCGCGCGGATGGCTGGTGGTGTAGCGCAGCCGTTCCAGGTCCGGAATCTCGGCGAGCGCAAACAGAAGCCGCGCCAGGCCCCAGCTTCCGCTGTCCGGCGCATCCCCGTGATAGGCATTTACGTTCTGCCCGAGCAGCGTGATTTCACGTGCGCCGCCCGCCACCATGCGGCGCGCTTCTGCGATCACGCTGGCGGCAGGACGGCTGGCTTCCGCGCCGCGCGTATAGGGCACCACGTAGAACGAGCAGAATTTGTCGCAGCCTTCCTGGATCGACAGGAAAGCGGCAACGCCGCCCGGCGATTGCGGTGCCGCGAGCTCCGGCAGGAAATCGAACTTTTGTTCCGCAGGGAAATCGGTGTCGATTACGGCACCGGCGGCGCGGCTCGCCTGCGCCACCATTTCCGGCAGGCGGTGATAGGTTTGCGGACCCAGCACGATATCGACATAGGGCGCGCGGGCGAGGATTTCGGCGCCTTCCGCCTGCGCCACGCAGCCCGCGACGGCCAGGATCGTGCGCTGCCCGGTTTCCTGCCGCGCGCTCTTAATTGCACGCAACCGGCCGAGCTCCGAGAACACTTTTTCGGTTGCTTTTTCGCGGATGTGGCAGGTGTTCAGGATCACCATATCGGCGTCCGCCGGCGTTTCCGTCGGCGCGTAGCCGAGGGGCGCCAGCACGTCCGCCATGCGCGCGCTATCGTACACGTTCATCTGGCAGCCCCAGGTGATGACGTGCAGGCGCTTTTTGGCGGGTTCGAAATCGGCTGGCATCAGGTTCGCTCCGGTGCGCGCGCCGAAAAGCCCGGCGGCGGGGGAGCGGATGGACATGAGTGGTGCGGCCGTCAACCGCCACCCTTCACACCAAAAATCGTACCTACGCGCAGGGCCGGACTCTCCGAGGGACGATGCCAGTGAAGCGCGGCGGTGCGAGGGCGAGTCAAGAAAATTGCACCCCCGAAGCCGATGCAGGACTCGGAAACGATAAAATTGGGGTTTGGGGCCTAAGGCCCCAGCTTGAGTGCAGGGGGCAGAACCCCCTGGCCTTCCTTCTTGCCATCAAGCGAAAGCCGGCTCCGGAGCCGCCACCGGCCGCGCCTCAGGCAACGGCCGCGCCGGGCGGTTCTGCCGCAGCGCCGCGGCGCCATCGGC
>JAATGE010000139.1 GCA_015654825.1 Rhodospirillales bacterium | reverse complement strand
TAGGCCCCAGACCCCACTCATTGGGGGGAACGGCGAAGCCCGAAAAGTTAAGCCGGTACTGGCTTAGCCGTTCCCCGCAACGAAATTGGGGACTGGGGCCTACGGCCCCAGCGGGTCCAGGGCAGAGCCCTGGCCTTCCTTCCCTACGCCGCCACGGTCTCCACAAAATCCCCGAACACCACCCGTTTCATCTGCCGGCGATACTCCAGCGTCGAGCCGGACCAGTTCGCGGTAACCCGCCCTTCGGTCGAATACCAGTTCCCGCAGCCGGTGCTCCACACCATCTTGCCCAGCTGCGCCTGGATCCATCGATTGTAATCGCGCGTCGCCGCCTCGCTGACCTCGATCGTTGCCAGGTTACGGTCCACCATGTGCTCCAGGCACTGCACGATGTAGCGCGACTGCGCCTCCAGCATCACGATGATGGAGTTGTGCCCCAGATTCGTATTCGGCCCATACAGCATGAACAGATTTGGAAATTGCGGCACCGCGACGCCACGGTAAGCTTCCGGTCCGTGCGCCCAGCTTGCCTGCAGATCGATGCCGCCCCGGCCATGGATCTCCACCGGCCGCAAACTGTTCGTCACGTCGAAGCCGGTCGCGAACACCACCACATCCGCCTCATGCAACACGCCGTCGCGGGTGCGTATCCCCGCGGACTCAAAACGATCGATCCCCTCGGTGACCAGCGCCACGTGCGGTTGGTTGAAGCACGGATAATAATCGTCCGTGAACAGCACGCGTTTGCAGCCGACTTCGTACTGCGGCACCATCTTCTGCCGCAGCACCGGATCCTGCACCTGCGCCTCCAGGTGTTTCAGCGACATCTGCTTCAGCAGGCGGTTGCGCCAGGATCCAGTGCGGAACGCGTCGAACAGGAACTCGCCATAAAGGTACAGGTAAAGCCGCAACGCCAGGCGAAACGGCGGCAGGTGGCGGAACAGCGACCGCTGCCACGCGGGATAGGCGCGGTTATTGCGCGGCAGCAGCCAGTTCGGCGTCCGCTGGAACACGTCCACATGCGCCGCCTCGCGGGTGATTTCCGGCAATATCTGCACCGCACTCGCGGCCGAGCCCACCAGCGCCACCCGCTTGCCGGCAAGCGCCACGGAGTGGTCCCAGGCCGCGGAATGAAAGCTGGCACCGGCAAACTCCGCCAGCCCGGCAAAATCCGGGATCACCGGCTTGCTCAACTGCCCCACCGCGGGCACGAATATATCGAACTCGTGGGCAGCGCCGTCGCCGGTCTCCACCCGCCAGACCTGGCGCACATCGTCGTAGGCCGCACGCACCACGCAGCTATTGGTCCGCACCAGCGGCGTGATGCCGAAACGCCGCGCCACGTCCTCGATATAGGCCAAAATCTCCTTCTGGCCGGAAAAGCTCTCGGGCCAGTCGGCACGGGGCGCGAAACTCAGCGAGTAGAGGTGGCTGCGCACGTCGCACGCAGCGCCGGGATAGGTGTTGTCGCGCCAGGTGCCCCCGACGCCCGATCCGCGCTCGAACAGCGTGATGGCGGAAAACCCCGCCCGCTTCAGCAATATGGCAAGCCCGATCCCGCCGAAGCCCGCCCCGACGATGCCGATGCGCAGGCTCGCACGGCTGCGCGGGGCGGTCCGCGGCGCACCGGCGAGCTCGTGAACAGCCTGGTCCATGGCGTCCTCCCTGCGGCTTTGTGCGAACAACCGCCGCCGCGGATTTCACCATCGATTGCCGGCGCGCGCCAGACAGAGCATGAGCAACATCAGCTTCAGCCGAATCAGCCGGGGGAGCGAGGGGGCGGATATGAGGCAAGGAAACGTGCCGTGCTGACGGCGGCCACGAACATGCTGCTGCGTTTCACCGTGCGCCGGTGGTTCGAGTCGGAACCCGACGTACCCACGGTGCGGCGCAAGCTCGACGCCTTGCTCGGCCGCATCGATGCGATGGCGGGTGACTATACCAGCACGCCCGCCGGCACCGCCGGCGGCGCCTCGCTCTACCTGATCGAGCCGCGCCAGGGCGTCGCCGCCACGGCGCCGCTGACCCTGTATTTCCATGGTGGTGGCTACCTCGTCGGCAGCCTGGCCAGCCACGCCGCATTCTGCGCCCGCCTCGCGCGCCAAACCGGTGGCCGCGTGCTGTTCGCCGACTACCGGCTAGCCCCCGAGCACCGCTTTCCGGCCGCGTTCGAGGACGGTGTCGCCGCGCTGCAGGAAGCAGCGGTGCGCGCCGGCGGCAAGCTGTTCGTCGCCGGCGACAGCGCCGGCGGCGGCCTGGCCCTGGCCGTCACCCAAGCCGCCATCGCCTCGGGCATCCGCCAGCCGGACCGGCTGATCCTGATTTCGCCATGGGTGGACCTGACGCTTTCCGGTCAGAGCATGGTCGCGAACGCCGCGACCGACGCCCTGCTGTCGACCAGGATCCTCACCCGCATGCGCAGCGGCTACCTCGGCAGCCACGACCCCGCCGACCGCCATGCAAGCCCGCTATTCGACCCCAACACCCACCTCCCGCCGGTCTTGCTGATCTACTCGCTGGCCGAAGTGCTGCGCGACGACGCCACCCGCCTGGCGGCGCAGTTGCGCGGCCACGGCACGCAAGTGGTGGAAGTCCCGGTCCGCGGCATGCCGCACGTGTTTCCGCTGTTCCGCATCCTCCCCGCCGCGCGCCGGGCATTGCGCGAAATAGGCAAGTTTGTCGGAACTGCGTGATGGGCTTCGCCGACCGGGGGCTCTGCCCCCTGGACCCCCGGCGGCGTGCCGCCGCTGTCGTATGCCCTGCGCGGCGGGAGTCCTCTGGACGCTGGAGCGAGACGTGGATTTAGCGGCGCGCTCGCAGCCAATGCCAGTCTCGGAACAAATGAAATTGGGGTCTGGGGCCTAAGGCCCCAGCGGGGTCCAGGGGCAGAGCCCCTGGCCTTCTTCGCGAGCCCTATCGGCCAAAGCCCGCGGTCCCCTATAACCGCGCCATGCCCCGATTTGCCGACAACGCCCTGGTGCTGTTCTCCGGCGGCCAGGACTCCACCACCTGCCTGGCCTGGGCGCTCGCCCGCTATCCCCACGTCGAGACTATCGGTTTCAGTTACGGCCAGCGCCATGCCGTGGAAATGCAGTGCCGCGCGCCCATTCGCGCCGCCCTCGCGCGGACCCACGCCAATCTCGGGCCCGACCATGTGATCGACATCGCGGCGGGGCTTGCGGCGCTCGGTGCCACGGCGCTCACCTCCGATGCACCGATCGAAACCGGCCCTGGCGGCCTGCCCACCACGTTCGTGCCCGGCCGCAACCTGCTGTTACTGACCTACGCCGCGGCCCTCGCCTGGCGCCGTGGCCTGCGCCGCATCGTCGGCGGCATGTGCGAGACCGATTTCTCCGGCTATCCCGACTGCCGCGACGACACCATCAAGGCCATGCAGCTCGCCCTGAACCTCGGCATGCAGCGCCGATTCGTGCTCGAAACCCCACTGATGTGGCTCGACAAGCAGCAGACCTGGGCGATGGCCGCGGAGTTCGGCATCACCGACCTGGTCATCGGGCAGACCCACACCTGCTATCGCGGCGACCGCGTGCATCGCCACGCCTGGGGCTATGGTTGCGGCGAGTGTCCTGCCTGCCAGCTGCGCGCCGACGGTTTTTCCCGCTGGCAAGCCGGCGCCGCGGCTTGACGCGCTCCGTCATGTGGGCTGGGTTCCGGCGGCCCCATCCAGGACGATACGAACCCATGCGCCTCGCCGCGATTGCCGTGCTGCTTCCGCTTGCCGCGGCCGCCGCCGAAAAAGCCCCGCCCCCGCCGCCCCCCGACGCGCCGGCGGAAACCACCACGCCGGCCCAGGATGCGGCGCAGGACATGCTGGTGGTATATGAGGAATTCTGCCTGCAGCGGTTTCCGAACGGGGATGCGATCCAGGCCGGCATTGCAGCCCATCATCTGACTCGCGCCACCGCCTCGCAGGCGAGCGACGCCCTGCTCGGCCGCGCCGGCAGCGCGTGGGCGGTGGCATCCCCGAAAGGCAATTACCTGATCGCGATCGAGGCGCCCCCCCACAAGGGCTGCGCCGTCACCGGCGCGGCCGCCGACGACGAGGGCATTCGCGCCGCCTTCGAGCTATCGGTCGAGAGTTTTGCCCAGGCGAACGAGTACGGCATGCTGCAGCGCCCGCCGCGCCAGACCGGGCAATTCGCCGGCCGCGAGGCAACGATCCAGATTGTCGGGGCAACCCCACCCGGCCGCCCGCGCCAGGCTTTCGTGAATATGGGAAGCCGCAACCCGGACGGCTCCACGCAACTGCGCCTCAGCCGCGAGTTTGCGCCCCAGTAGCCGGGCGCAAAGCCGGAGCGCAAAGGGTGGCGGGGCAATTGTCAGGCCGCGGCGAAGCACGTAACCACCCGCGCATGGCCGCTCACGATCCCCTGCCGCTTGCCCAGGCATTGATCGGTTGCGCCTCGGTCACGCCGGCGGATGCCGGCGCCCAGGCCATTCTCGCGGCCGAGCTGCAGCGCCTCGGTTTCCGCACCACCCACCTGCCGTTCGGCGCGACGCAAAACCTGTTCGCCCGCATCGGCACGGCCGCTCCGCATATCTGTTTCGCCGGCCATACGGATGTAGTGCCGCCCGGCACCGCCTGGCAGCACGGCCCGTTCGCCGCCGAGGTCGCGGACGGCGTGCTTTACGGCCGCGGCGCCTGCGACATGAAGGGAGCGGTCGCGGCCTTCGTTGCCGCCGCGGCGAGCGTGCTGGCCGACGGCGTTCCGCGCGGCTCGATCAGCCTGCTGATCACCGGCGACGAGGAGGGGCCGGCCACTGACGGTACCGTGCGTGTTCTGCAATGGATGGCAGAGCACGGCGAAATCCCGGATTTCTGTCTCGTAGGTGAACCAACCAACCCGGCCACGCTGGGCGAAGCGATAAAACTAGGCCGCCGCGGCAGCCTGAACGCAACCATCACGGTGCACGGCACCCAGGGCCACGTCGCCTACCCGCACCGCGCGGACAACCCGGTGCACCGCCTGGTCGCGGCACTCGCCGAACTTTGCGCCGCGCGCCTCGACAACGGGAACGACTGGTTCGAACCGAGCGGCCTGCAGGTGACCTCGATCGACGTCGGCAATCCGGCGAGCAACGTCATCTCCGCCGATGCCACGGCGCACCTGAATATCCGCTTCAACAACCTGCACACCGGCGAGACGCTGCACGCCTGGCTGCACGAAGTGCTGGCCCGCCACGCCGCCAAATTCGATCTTTCGGTCGCTGTCGGCGGCGAAGCGTTCATGACGCAGCCTGGAGATTTTTCGCGCGCCCTGGCGGCGTCCGTGACCGCCGTCACCGGCCTCACGCCGAAATTCGACACCGGCGGCGGCACCTCCGATGCGCGCTTCATTGCGAAATACTGCCCGGTGGCGGAATTCGGCCTCGTGGGCGCTTCCATGCACAAGGTCGACGAGTGCGTGCCGGTTGGCGATTTGCGCCAGCTTGCCGCCGTGTACGCCGATCTGCTGCGCCGGGTCGTGGCGTGAGCGGCGCCCGTCCGCCCCGCCGCCCCGGATTTGGATTGCTGCTGCTGGCGGTCGGCCGCGCCGAAGGTTTTGGCCATTTCGGCGCCGATGCGGACTCGTTCCTCGCCAGCCTCGCCCCACTGGTCGCCTTCACGCTGGTTTCCGCCGGCCTGGTGGCGCTGTCGGGCCGCGTGCTGGCGGCAATCGAATTGTTCCTGCTGACGCTGATCGGCCTGCTGGCGCCCGCGGTGATCGCCGATCCGCTATGCCGCCGCTGGAAGCGCGAGGCCTACTGGGCGCTGTACGCGAATATCCTGAACTGGTCGAAGCTGCTGTTCCTGATGGTAGCCCCGCTGGCGGTGGGGGTCGCCGCCTCGGTGCCGGTGCTTGGCGCCGGCGTGGCGCTGGCACTGCTGACCTACGCCATGTGGTTCCAGTGGTTCGTGGCCCGCGGTGCACTGCGCCTGTCGCGCGTCCAGGCGCTGCTGCTGCTGCTGGCGACGCAGGTCGGCACCAATCTCCTGGTAATCGTGCCACTGCTCGCCGACCGCGGCGACCGCATGCAGATCGTCGGCAAATAGTCTTGGACAATGAAGGCGTTGTCCGATGCGACAGCGCGAACGGAGTCCGCCTTTGACGGGCATCTGTCTTTGACGTATAAACCGTGATGGACTTCGAATGGGACGAAGCCAAGCGCGAGCGCAACCGCGTCATCGAATCCGATCCCGAGGCAGTGCTTCGCGCCCTGCGCACGCCGCCGCGCCACCATGCCGTCGGCGACGCAACGTTCAACCATACGCTCCAGCATCGAACCGCGCAGCGATCGAATCGCTAAGGAAGGCCAGGGCTCTGCCCTGGACCCGCTGGGGCCTGAGGCCCCAGACCCCACCCACTGGGGGGAACGGCGATGCCTGAAAAATCGTGTTTGTACTGGCTTCGGCGGGGAGACGATGAAAAACCTGCGCAGCGCTGTTCGGAGGCTGGGGCCTCGGGCCCCAGCGGGTCCGGGGCAGAGCCCTGACCTTTGACTGGTCAAAATTCAGGGCGGCTTGTCTCATCCGTCACACCGCCAACTGCGTCGCCAGATCCTCGATGTCCTCTGCCACCACGTCCCAATCGCTGTCCGCGGCAAAATCAATCGTCTGATGCGGACCATACTCTGTCGGCCGCGGGAAGAAGGCGGTGCGCAGGCCCAGCGCCCGGGCAGCTTGCAGATCGAAATTATGCGCCGCCGCCATCATCACTTCATGCGGCGCCAGGCCCAGCAACGAAACCGCGCCAAGATAGGTTTCCGGATCCGGCTTATAGTGGCGGAACAATTCGGTCGCGAACACCATGTCCCACGGCAGGCCGGCGTGCTTCGCCATGTTCACCAGCAACGCGACGTTGCCATTGGACAGCGGCGCGATGATGAAGTGCCGCTTCAGCCGCGCCAGCCCGGGCACCGCGTCGGGCCACGGGTTGACCCGGTGCCAGCCGCGCACGATATAATCGCGATCCTCCGCGCTGAGCGAGGCCGGCAGTCCGAACCGCGGCCCGAGTTCAGCAAGACTCCGCGATTGCAGCTCATCCAGATTGGTCCACGGCAACTCGCCACGGCGCACGCGCTGCATGGACGGAATGTAGGCACCGCGCCAGGCATCCACCAGCCCGCTCCAATCCACCACGAGCCCGCGCGCGGCACCCCAAGCCCCAAGGTCGCCGATCAAGCTCCCGCGCCAATCAACGACGGTGCCAAAAGTATCGAACAGAATGGCTTTGATATCGTGCATGGCCAAATCGTTTCAAAAATCGAGCCACAGGCTAGCATAGACCAAAGTGGATTTTAAGCAGGTTGCACCAGCAGCCTAAAATATTGACCAGTCAAGGCCAGGGCTCTGCCCTGGACCCGTCACGCGCAGCGTCCTCTCGC
The DNA here is from genome assembly GCA_015654825.1 of Rhodospirillales bacterium. Classification (GTDB taxonomy): domain Bacteria; phylum Pseudomonadota; class Alphaproteobacteria; order Acetobacterales; family Acetobacteraceae; genus CAJCIS01. Next base: position 83 of record JAATGE010000139.1, on the reverse strand, counting down.
ACGACGGCGCCAGTAGGCCCCAGACCCATTTTTCTGTTCCGAGCCTGGCATCGGCTGCGAGCCGATAGGCCAGACCCACGGGT
>JAATGE010000424.1 GCA_015654825.1 Rhodospirillales bacterium | reverse complement strand
GGGAACGCGGCGGGCTGGTGCGTCAGCAGCGCTTCGGCGCCGATGAACGTGGTCAGTGCGGCAACGACCTCGGTGACGAAAATCACCGGGTTGCCCATCAGTTTCGCCGGGTTGAGCTTGACGAAACTGTCACGAGTGGCACGGGCGATAATTGCGCCGTCGAAGAGAGAGATGGTTTCGGCTTTGGCGGTGGCCATGGTGTTTGTCCTTAGGAGGAAGGAAGGCCAGGGCTCTGCCCTGGACCCGCTGGGGCCTGAGGCCCCAGACCCCCATTAATTATAAGGGGTCTGGGGACTTGTCCCCAGCGGGGTCCAGGGGCAGCGCCCCTGGCCTTCTAGTACGTCTTTCCAGTCATCAGCGTGTAATGTTCCGCCAGCGGGCCAAGCGAGTCCGCGGGCATGAATTGCAGGCCGCCCAGGATGATGATCACGCCGATCAGCAAGCCTACGAACAGCGGGCCGGTGGTGGGGAACGTGCCGGCGCTAGGCGGCAGCTTCGGTTTCGCCGCAAGCGAGCCCGCAATTGCTAGCACCGGGATCATGAAGGCGAAACGTCCCGCCAGCATTGCGAACCCCAGCCCGAAATCCAGCAGCGGCGTGTCGGCGGAAATGCCCGCCATGGCGCTGCCGTTATTCTCCGATGCCGATGTCCAGGCATAGAGCATTTCGGACAGCCCATGCGGCCCGGCGTTCGCCAGCGAGCCCAGACCGCTCGCCGTGGTCAGCGAAATTCCGGCGCCACCAAGAATGAACAGCGTCAGGATCAGCAGCGCCAGCATGGCCAGCTTGATCTCCTTCGCCTGCACCTTCTTGCCGAGATATTCCGGTGTCCGCCCAACCATCAGGCCGGCAACGAACACGCTGAGCAAGGCAAACACGACCATCGTATAGAGGCCCGATCCAACACCGCCGGGCGTGACTTCGCCAAGCTGCATCAGGAACATCGGGATCAGCCCGCCGAGCGGCATGTAGCTGTCGGTAAAGCTGTCCACGGCACCGGTCGAGGTGCCGGTGGCACTGACGTTGAACACCGTCGATGCGGCGACCCCGAAGCGCACCTCCTTGCCCTCCATGTTGCCCATGGTGGGATCGACGCCGATATGGGTCAGCAACGGGTTGCCGCCGGACTCGGCCACATACGCGCCGGCCGCGCCGAGGCTCAGCAGGATCGCCATTGCGTAGAACAAGGCGCGGCCCTGCTTCTTCTCGCCCACCATGTGGCCGAGCATGATCGCCAGCGAGAATGCGATGACCAGGTCGAGGAAATTCTCCACGAGATTGGTCAGCGCGGTCGGGTTCTCGAACGGATGCCCCGAGTTGGCGTTCAGGAAGCCGCCGCCGTTGGTGCCGAGTTCCTTGATCGCTTCCTGGAACGCGACCGGGCCGAGCGCGATCGTCTGGCTCGCACCTTCGAGCGTGGTAGCGCTGGCGTAGGCGGACAGATTCTGCGGCATGCCGCTGCCGATGAAGTAGACCGTCGCGACCAGCACGATGGGCAGCAGCAGGTAGAGCGCCGTGCGGGTGATATCGACGTAGAAATTACCCAGCGTCTTCAGGCCGCCGCTGGTGAACGCGCGTATCACCGCGACCGCCGCGGCGATACCGGTGCAGGCCGACAGGAACATGTGCACGCCGAGGCCCAGCATCTGTGCGCCGTACGAGATCTGGGCTTCCGGCACATAGGCCTGCCAGTTCGTATTAGTAACAAAACTGGCAGCCGTGTTGAACGCCAGTTGCGGCGACATCGCGGTAATGCCCTGCGGATTCCACGGCAGGTAATATTGCAGCCTCAAAATGGCATAGAGCAGCGCGAAGTGCAGCGCGTTCAGCAGGATCAGCGCGAAGGCATATTCCTTCCAGCCCATGCCGCGCTGCGGATCGACGCCGGCGAGCGTGTAGAACCCGCGCTCGACGGGGCCGCATACCGGTGAGAGCCAGGTACGCTGGCCCTGGTAGACAAGGGACATGTATTTGCCGAGCGGGAAGGCGGCGGCGAACACAAGGCCGAGAGTGAGCGCGATCTGCACCCATCCGAGAAGTGTCATGATGCGGGGCCCCTAGAAGTCTTCGGGGCGGACGAGCGCCCAGACGAGATAGATCAGCAGGCCGGACGAAACGCCGCCGCCGATGATCCGCTCTAGCATGGTGTGTATCCTGGTTTGGGGGCG
>JAATGE010000439.1 GCA_015654825.1 Rhodospirillales bacterium | reverse complement strand
GCGCAGCTCTAATCGGGGGCTGGGGCCTACTGGCCCTGTCTGGCCCAGGGCAGAGCCCTGGCCTTTTTTGACCGTAACTTGGCACCATGCGGCGAAGCCCCTAGCCTTCGGTCGCCTCTAATGCACGCGCGCCGGCACCATTTCGTGCTGCACGATGGCGGCCAGCGCCACGGTTTCGTTATCGGCAATCGCCATCGGCGTCCCGTCCGCGCCATGAATCGCGAAGGCGCGGGCGCCATTCATCAAAACCGGCTTCACGTAGGCCAATTCGGATACGCCCAGGGCAGTAAACTGCGCCGCCGAAAGATGGCGGATATCCAGTTTCACGGCTGGCAGTTCGGGTTCGTTGGTCATTTAAACAGTTCTCCTTCACAAACGCCCGCGTCCCAGAGGGCGGCGCCGGCGCCCTGATTTGTCCTCAGCCCCACACCCGGCGACTGGTGACCTGCAAGAAATGGGCCTTCATTCGCCCGCGTCCACTACTTTCGGTGTCCGTGCTCGCTCAGGCCGCTCGATCTCAATGTGCCGTACCTTGGGCTCCGGCTGCGGTCGGGCAAGGTCGATATGCAGCAGGCCGCTATCGAGCCACGCACCCTTCACCTCGATCCCCTCGGCCATGACGAATGCCCGCTGAAACTGCCGCGCCGCAATACCGCGATGCAGAAAAACGCGGCCCTGGCAGTCATCTGTCTGTCGGCCGCGGATCACCAACTGGTTGTCTTCCTGCGTAATCTGCAGATCGTCCATCGTAAATCCGGCGACCGCCAGCGTGATCCGCAGCCCCGCCGGCCCGGTCTGTTCGATATTGTAAGGCGGATACCCGTCGGACGACGACTTGCTCGCCCGTTCCAGCATCTGCTCAAGATGGTCGAAGCCGAGAAACAACGGGGACGTGAAAACGCGGGTGTTCATGCGCGCAAGCCTCCTCGATCGAGCGAAGCACCGGTAACGCAGGGCCCTGACGGCACCCTGCCCGAGCCGCGATTTCGGCACGCGCCGCTTGAAATGCAAGGGGACCGCAGCTTCGCCCATGGGATTGCGGTCGCCCGGCAACCGCTCGGCAACAGCTCTCTTCCCACTTGCGGCGCGGGAGAACAAAAAGTAAACACAAGGTTAATGACCAGCGCCGTGAACAAACCGTGATTGAAACCGACTCCGGCAGTTGCGGCAGCTTGTGTACCTGTGCAAGGTGAAGGACAATCTATTGGCGAAGCAAAACCTGACAACTCGCCCAAAAGTTGTAGAAATCGCGAGTGGTCGACCTCTGACCGGGAGAGCAGACATGGACAAAAACAAGGCACTCGATGCCGCCCTGACCCAGATCGAGCGCGCGTTCGGCAAGGGCTCCATCATGCGCATGGGGCAGCATCCGATCGACGAGCAGATCGAGGTCATCCCCTCGGGGTCGCTCGGCCTCGACCTGGCGCTCGGCATCGGCGGCCTGCCGCGCGGCCGCGTCGTCGAGATCTACGGGCCCGAAAGCTCCGGCAAGACCACGCTGGCGCTGCACGCCATTGCCGAAGCGCAAAAGCGCGGCGGCACTTGCGCCTTCATCGATGCCGAACACGCGCTCGATCCGACCTACGCGCGCAAACTCGGCGTGGACATCGACAACCTGCTGATCAGCCAGCCCGACGCCGGCGAGCAGGCGCTGGAAATCTGCGACACGCTGGTGCGCTCCGGCGCCGTCGACGTGGTGGTGATCGACAGTGTCGCGGCCCTGGTGCCGCGCGCCGAACTCGAAGGCGAGATGGGTGACAGTCATGTCGGCCTGCACGCCCGCCTGATGAGCCAGGCGCTGCGCAAGCTGACCGGCTCGGTGTCCAAGAGCAACACCATGCTGATTTTCCTGAACCAGATCCGGCTGAAGATCGGCGTGATGTTCGGCAACCCGGAAACCACCACCGGCGGCAACGCGCTGAAATTCTATGCCTCGATCCGCATGGAAATCAGGCGCATCGGCTCGATCAAGGACCGCGAGAACGTCACCGGCAACCAGACCCGCGTCAAAGTCGTGAAGAACAAGCTGGCACCGCCGTTCCGCGAAGTCGAATTCGACATCATGTACGGCGAGGGCATCAGCAAGGTCGGCGAGTTGGTCGATCTCGGCGTCAAAGTCGGCGTGGTCGAGAAATCCGGCGCCTGGTTCAGCTGCGACAGCCAGCGCATCGGCCAGGGCCGCGAGAACGCCAAGCAGTTCTTGCGCGACCACAAGGACATGTCGGAAATGATCGAGCGCCGCATCCGCGAACAGGCCGGCGTTGTCGCCGACAGCCTGCTGGTGAGCCCAAGCGCCGACGAGGAACGTGAGGCCGCCGACTGAATCTCGGCCAAACATTGCTCATGAGTGAGGATCACGGCCTGCCTCGGGAGGCAGGCCTGGATCTGTCGGTGGCTGACCTGGCCCTGGTGGAAGCGGCCCGGCATGTGCTGCTACTGCACTATAAGCCGTTCTGGCACATGGTCGCGGCGGCGTTGCGCAGCCGTGACGGTCGCGTGTGGACCGGCATCCATCTCGGCGCCACGGTGGGGCGCATGCAAATCTGCGCCGAAGCGGTGGCCCTCGGCCGCGCCGTGCTGGAAGGCGATGGCACCGTGGAATGCGCCGTCGCTGTGCGCCACCCGAAAGCGCACGAGGCCAGTCAGGAACTGGCGGTCGTCGCCCCGTGCGGCGGCTGCCGCGAAATGCTGCTGGATTTTTCCCCGGACGCAAGCGTCATCGTGCCTGCCGGCAACGCATTGCGTCGCGTAAAAGTGCGGGCGCTGTTGCCCTGGCCTTATCAACGGTGAGAAACGCCAGGGCTGCCCATAAGCGCGAAGATAAGGATTACAGAACGAAATCAATGAGCTGAGTTTTAGTGGCTTCGCCGACCAGGGGCTCCGGCCCCTGGACCCCCGACGGCGTGCCGCCGCTGTCGTTAGCGCTGGGCGGCGGGAGTCTTCTGTACTAATTTCGCAGACTTGTTGCTCTGGTCTATTCGCTCGGCGTCAATGCCAGAGTCGGAACCGACAAAATGGGGTCTGGGGCCTACTGGCCCCGTCGTGCGCAACGCGCCTCCGGCGTGGCGGGTCCAGCGCAGAGCCCTGGCCTTCCCTTGCACTTATCCTTAGCGTCCATGGGCCTCCACCCGTGCACCCGCTGGGGCCAGCAGGGTCACCCCGAGATCTCGTTTCGCTTGGAAATTGCCTGTTCGGCGGCGTTCAGCAGCGAGGAGAATGCAGGCTCCAGCGGCGCCATGGCACCCGTTTCGATCGCGGCGGCGCAGTCGAGCAGGGCGGCGTCAAGTGAGACCAGGCGGTAGTGCAGGTCTTCGGTCGGGATTTTTGTGGAAAAATCGCCGTCCGGCAGCAAAGCGGGGCCGCGCAGTCGGGTCTCCAGAAGTGCGATACGTTCCTGCAACGCTTTCAATGCCCGCGCAGAGCCCAGCAGCGCGGGGTCGGGAAATGGGGTCTCGCGCGACGGCGCCGGAATGGCGCGCCGCAAATTCTGCTCGGCCCGCGAAAGCGCCGCCGCCGCGCGGTGCAGACAATCAGCGGCGTGGGCGCGAACCAGTAGATCGTCGGCGCGGGTCCGGTTGCGGTCCAGGTAGAAAAGATAACCTGCATCGTTGAGGCGACGCAGTGCTTCCAGGGCCGGGCCACGATCGTCAGCCATTGCGCGTTCGGTCCGCCGGCGGCAGTTCGATCTGCACGCCGCTGCCGATATGGAACGGCTGGCCCACCGCCATGTTCGGCGCGCTGATCACGCCCCGCTCGGCCATGATCATCGCCGTGTAAAAACGCACCGCATCCAGTTCCGACAACCCAAAAGCCTTCAGCGAAATCAGCGCCCGCATGCGTTCGTCGCGCGGGAAGACCAACACCTTCACCATGTCCAGCGTAATGCCGAAGACCTTCAGAAAATCCTGCAGATGGCTATGCACCATTTCTGAAATGTCATGTATTTTCTCGTTCACGCGCTCCAGCGGCGTCACCTGCACCACCTGATTGATCGCCTGCTCCACAACCGGTGTCGCATACGTATTGACCTGGTCGGCGGAAATCAGATGGTCCGCGATCGGCATATGGGTCACCAGTGCCACCGCATCGTCCTTGCTGCTGCAATGAAAATAATAGTCCACTTCATAGGCCATCTCAGCCATTTCGGCCGACAGCGCCATACCCTTTGCCTTCACCACCATCTTCGCGCGGTTGATATAAATGACTTCATATTGCCACGGACTCTGGCCGCCGAAGAACGCGGTCGTGAAACTGCCGAGGATCGGCTTGTCGGGCGTCGTCACCGGATATTGCCCGGTATCGTAGACATTCAGGATGGCGCCACGCGATTTCAGCACGCAAAAATGGTTGCTCTCCACCGTCAGCAGCGACCCGGAGACGATCGAGTTGTCCGGGTAGTGCCAGGCCAGCACGCCCGGCCCCATGAACTCGCGGCCGTCGCCGCCCAGGGTGGAGATAACGCCGCGCGTAAGGGCCATGATCTGCTCCGGATGTCGTATCGAAGACTACACCCGCCCTCGGCCTGCGTCAGCCAGAACCATCGGTGCCTACTTGCTTCCAGTCGGCGCAGCCTCAGCCGTCGCGCATCCTGGCGATAATTCCGGTCGTGCTTTGCCCTGGCACCAGCTCCGCCAGTACCACCCGCCCGCCGGCGGCGCGCACGGTTTCGCCACCGACCACATTTTCCACGCTGTAATCGGCGCCCTTCACCAAAACATCGGGCACCAGCACGTCGATCAGCTCCAGCGGCGTTTCCTCGCCGAACGCCACCACCGCATCGACATAGCGGATCGCCGCCATCACCGCGGCGCGCTGCCCCAATCCGTTCACCGGCCGCCCGGCGCCCTTCAACCGCGCGACACTCTCGTCCGTGTTGAGCGCGACAATCAGCCGGTCGCACTGCGATCGCGCGAATGCCAGCAACGAGACATGCCCCGGGTGCAGAATGTCGAAGCAGCCGTTGGTGAAGCCAACGGAAAACCCCTGGTCGTGCCAGCGCGAAACCAGGCCGCGCGCCGCCTCCCAGTTGAGCACCCCGGGCACGCCCGCGGTTCCCGGCGCCGCGCCGACCGCGGCATCCTGTGCGGAAAGCTCACGCATGACCTCGGCGATGTCCGCCGTTGCAGTGCCCAGCTTGCTCACAACCACGCCGGCTGCGGCGTTGGCGATGTGCATGGCCTGGACCAGGGAACGGCCGGCGGCAAAGGCCAGCGCCAGCGCCGCGATGACGGTGTCGCCGGCACCGGATACGTCGAACACCTCGCGCGCCCGCGCCGGTGCGCTTGCCGTGCCCCCGGCCTCGACGAGTGTCATGCCCTTCTCGCTGCGCGTCACCAGGATTGCGCCGAGCTCCGCGGCCGCCATCAGGCGGCGGGCGGCGGCCGCGATCTCGTCCTCGGTATCCACCGGTGCGCGCGCGGCCGCACCCATCTCCCGCGCATTCGGCGTAACGCAGGTAGCACCCCGATATAGCGCGAAGTCGTCGGTCTTCGGGTCGACGAACACCGGCACGCCGTGCGCTCTGGCCGCGGCAATCGCGTGGGCGACGAGCCCCCGACTCAGCACGCCCTTGCCGTAATCTGACAGGATGACCGCCTGTGCGCCGCCAATATGCTGGTCGAACACATGGACGAGCGCCGCCTCCTCGTCGGGATGCATCGGCGCGCGGCTTTCCTCGTCTGCCCGCACGACCTGCTGGCGCCCGGCGACGAACCGGGTTTTGCAGATCGTCGGCCGGTATGTGGTCTCGACCAGGGCCGCCACGATACGCGCACGGCCGGCCACGATCTGACGCAATTTTGCAGCTGCGTCGTCCCGGCCCACCAGACCTACCAATACTGCCCGTCCGCCGAGTGAGGCGATATTGCTGGCGACATTGCCGACGCCGCCAAGCATTTCCCTGGTTTCCCGCAGCCGGATGACGGGCACCGGTGCTTCCGGAGAGATGCGCTCGATGTCGCCATGCAGGAACCGGTCGAGCATGACGTCGCCGATGCACAGGACGGTGAGGCGGGAGAAATCCATGGGGGCGGGTTATGCTGGCAGACAACGCGGATGGCCAGTGCCCTGCCCCTGACTATGCTTCTGACTGGTCGCGGGCAGATGAGGCTCGAGGGCTCTGGCCAACTGCTTCGGCGACGGATAACACCCAGCCAAAACCATGGACTGGCAGCGCCTGGACAAATTCCTTTGGTGTGCCCGCTTCGCATCCCAGCGTGAGGCGTGCTCGCGACTGGCCGAGGCCGGTCTCGTGCGCATCAACGGCCTGCGCACCGACAAGGCCCACGCCAGGGTCCGCGTCGACGACGTACTGACTGTGCCGCTCGCCGCCGGTGTGTGCGTCATTCGTGTGCGTGTCTTGCCGGAACGCCGTGGTCCGGCGTCTGAGGCGCACACCTTATATGAGCTGCTGCCGGCGCCGTGATCGGCTTGCACCCTCGGGTAAAGGCCGCCATATCCGCCCGCACGCCCCACTGGAGACGCCGATGACCTACGTGGTCACCGAAAACTGCATCAAATGCAAATACATGGATTGTGTCGAAGTATGCCCCGTCGATTGCTTCTACGTCGGCGAGAACATGCTGGTGATCAATCCGGAAGAGTGCATCGATTGCGGTGTCTGCGAGCCTGAATGCCCGGTGGAGGCGATTGTCCCGGACAGCGACGACAAGGCAAGTTCGTGGCTTGAGCAGAACCGCGCGTTCTCCGCCCAGTGGCCGAATATTACCCGCAAGGGTGAGCCGCCTGCGGACGCAGACGAGTGGAAGGACAAGCCCGGAAAGGCCGAGCTGCTCTCACCCGACCCCGGCACGCCATAGCAGCGGGACGCACGCTGTCGTACCGGTGACGAGCTGCCGGCGCGAACCCGGTGCGCGGCTTTGTGCTGGTAGGGGCATGACGGAACCGCTTTTTTTTGCTATATGCCCCGCCGCGGCGATCGCGCCGGCTCCGCGGCCGGAATCGTGGTCACTGCCAACATAAGGGCCGCCTCCAGACAGGCAGTCCGGCGCACGCCGGTACTGCGGCTGGAGTTTTTGCCTGTCATGAGGGGGTAACGTGCCGCAATGCGGCGTGCGGTCTCGGGGACCGACACTAGGCCGCGACGACGCGATCGGCAGTCTCTCTGCTTCGCAAGGGCTGCAATCGGCCGCGTCGCCAACCAGATTGTTGCCGCGCGCGCCGCTCCAAGCGGCCGTTGCCAACCAGGAGTTACGCTCGAAAGTGCCTAGCAAGTCAGCCAACGCAAAGAAGCCGGCGTCCATTGACGCCACCGCGGACGAGCCTGGCGCGCTCGTCGCCGAGGATACCGGGCTCGCCGAAAGCAGCGCGGCGGACGCCGGCCAGCCGGTTCAAACCGAAGCGGAGGCACCGCCCCCTTCGCCGCATGTTGCGGCGCCGGTGACGATCACTGCACCTCCCCCCGAACCGGACGTGGCAAACGACGTCGCAACGCCGAAGCCGGTGCTCCCGGCTCCGCCCCAAGCCGGCTTTGCGCCGCCGGCGGTGCACCGGCCTACCGTACCGCCGCAGCCTGGCGTGCCCCGCCCGCCCGGCGGCATCCCAGGCCGCGTCACCCCGCCGCCCCGCCCGATGGCAAAGGCCGAGCAGTTCGCCGAGGGCGACTATGTGGTTTACCCCACCCATGGGGTCGGCAAGGTCGAGCGCATCGCCATCGAGGAGATCGCCGGCCACAAGCTGGAACTGATCCACATCACGTTCGAGGAAAACCGCATGACGCTGCGGGTGCCCGTGTCCAAGGCGCGCACCGCCGGCCTGCGCAAACTGGCATCCCGCAAGCTGTTCGATGACGCGATGGGTGTTCTGAAGGGCCGCGCCCGCATCAAGCGCACCATGTGGAGCCGCCGCGCACAGGAGTACGAAGCCAAGATCAATAGCGGCGATCCGCTGGCGATCGCCGAGGTCGTGCGCGATTTGCATCGCAACGCCGGCCAGCCGGACCAGAGCTTTTCCGAGCGCCAAATCTACGAGGCGGCCATGGACCGCCTGGCCGCCGAGCTGGCGGCTCTGGATCGTATCGACAAGGCCGCGGCATCGGTAAAACTCGTGGAGTTTCTGAAAACTGTTTGAGGCGACAGGGGCGGCAGCACGCCGCCCCATAGGCGCCGAAGCCTCGGCCGAGGTCTTTCTCCGTGAGCCAGCGCGAAGTTAACGTTCTTCAAACGTTCTCTAGCGCAGAGTGTTCCCTGATTTGTGCGGGAGCCAGCCATGGAAGTGATCTGCATCATCGGTGCTACGCCGGGAAGAGTTACCGCGACGGTGGTTCACCGGGGCGAGGTTCGCCAACTGGCAATGGAAATTGCGCGCCATGAAGCGGGTGGCTGGCGGGCGCGCTTGGCCGGCGGCGCGTGGGGCGCGCGGTGCCATGCGGTAAACACCTCGGTGTTGCTGGAAGCCGGCGAGGCATTCGCCGCGGACATGGAGGAATCCCTTGGGGAAACCCTCGATCCGATAAAGCTAGCCGCGGACTGATCGTGCCCGGTATGCCCCGGCATTAATACCAACTGCCGGAAATCTTGACTCCTGCGGCCGTGTCCAGGGCGCGGATAAGGGCAGAGCCCTGGCCTTTGACAGGTCAAAATTTAAGGCCGTTGGTATAATACACGGCTTATACCAATTCGCGTAATGCTTGCCACATTCGAAAGGCCAGGGCTCTGCCCTGGACCCGCTGGGGCCTGAGGCCCCAGACCCCCGTTCACTGGGGGGAACGGCGAAGCCTGAAATCCATATCGGGTCATGGCTTCGCCGGGGAGACGATGAAAAACCGCGCAGCTCTAATTGGGG
>JAATGE010000344.1 GCA_015654825.1 Rhodospirillales bacterium | reverse complement strand
TTTTTTGGTTCTTTTTTTCAAAAAAGAACAAGAAAAAGTCCTTCTTTTTGAAAAAAGAAGCAAAAACTTTTGTCAATTAGGGCTTCGCTTTTGCCGGGCGCGCAGCACCTGCTATTGTCGGCGGCGGATCGAAGGGGTTGTGAAATGGAGCCGTCGCTGGTGCTGGATCGGGTTACGTTGCGCGTGCCGGAGCGGGAACTGCCGGTGCCGGCACATATCAGCGAGCCGGCACGGATCTTTCTCGCCGCCGCCGGCATGCAGCCGCGCGTACCGCTGCCGCAAACTACCGACGCCGCCGCCTGGCACGCGGCCGCCGAGGCCTGGGATCAGCGCATCCTGCCGATGATCGAGCCGCTGCTGGCAGGCCTGCCGGTTAAGCTGGAGCGCGTCCGCGTCGGCGCCTGCGACGTGCACGTCGCAACGCCCAACGAACTTACCGGCGTGGCCGCGAGTTATGCGTTCATGGATATCCACGGCGGCGCGCTGGTGTTCGGCGGCGGGCGGTTCGCGCAACTGATCGCCATTTGGCGCGCCGTGGCGCTCGGCTGCCGCGTGTTCGGCGTCGATTATCGCATGCCGCCCGGCCACCCGTACCCGGCGCCGCTCGACGATTGCGTCGCGGCCTACCGCTATCTGCTCGGCAAATACCATCGCGCGCACGTCGTGGTCGGCGGCATTTCCGCCGGCGGCAACCTGGCGGCCGCCACCGTGCTCCGCGCCCGCGATGAAGGCCTGCCGCTGCCCGCGGCCGCGGTGCTGCTGACGCCCGAGCTCGACCTGACCGAATCCGGCGACAGCTTCTTCACCAATCGCGACGTCGACGTGGCGCTGCCGACGCCGTTGCCGGAGGCCAACCATCTCTACGCCAACGGCGCCAACCTGGCGCATCCCTACCTCTCGCCGCTGTTCGGCGATTTCTCCAAGGGCTTTCCCCCGACGCTGCTGCAGTCCGGCACGCGCGACCTGTTCCTGTCGAACACCGTGCGCATGCACCGCGCGCTGCTGAAAGCCGGCCACCAGGCCGAGCTGCATGTGTGGGAGGCAATGCCGCATGCCGGCTTCGGCGGCGGATCGCCCGAGGACGTGGAGATCCACGAAACGGTGCGCGACTTCCTCAAACGCGTGGCCGGATGGGCCCTGTGACGGAAAACCCCACCGCCTGCGTCGTCGTCATCGGCAACGAGGTGCTGTCTGGGCGCACCCAGGACGCCAATATCCGCTATTTGGCGCAGCGCCTCGGCGAGCTCGGCATACCGCTGCGAGAAGTGCGGATTATTCCTGATGTGGCGGACGTGATTATTCGCACCGTGAATGAAGTGCGCGCGGCGTTCGATCACGTCTTCACCACCGGCGGTATCGGCCCGACGCATGACGATATCACCAGCGAATGCGTTGCCGCGGCGTTCGGTGTACCCTGGGAAAAGCAGCCGGTTGTGTGGGCGCGCATGGAGGCGCACTATGCGCCCGGTCAGTTCAATGCGGCCCGGCAACGCATGGCGACGATGCCGCGCGGCGCCGTGCTGATCGATAACGGGCGCACCATCGCGCCGGGCTTTTCGATCGGCAACGTTCATGTCATGGCGGGGGTGCCGGCGATCATGCGCCTGATGTTCGATATGCTGGCACCACGCCTCGCCGGCGGCGCGCCAATCGTTTCGCGCAGCGTGCACGCGGCCGGCGTCCGCGAAGGCGACATCGCGGCAGGGCTCACCGCGATCCAGGCGCGCTACGCCGCACTCGACCTCGGCAGCTACCCGTATTTTCGCGATGAGGGCGCGGGCGTGGCAATCGTTGCCAAAGGTACCGACGCCGCCGCCGCCGAGGCGGCAATCGCGGAGGTGGCGGCGCTGTTCACGGCGCTGGGCGGAACGCCGGTGGCTGGCGAGCCGGTTTAGGCACGGGTAAGGCAAGGTGAGGCCAGGGCTCTGCCCTGGACCCGTCACGCCGGAGGCGTGCTGCGCACGACGGGGCCAGTAGGCCCCAGACCCCATTTATTGGCGGGAACAACGATGTCGGAGCTATGCGAAGTTTCGGGCTTCGCCGTTCCCCTCTCCGGCCTCGCAAAATCACTTGTTGCAATCTGCGCCCATCCGAGTCAGCTTTACCCTCCAGGGAAGTTTGTAATGAGGACCGGCCGCGCACAGTAAACACCCAGAATAAAAAAATGGAGAGCGCCATGCGTCTCGTTGTTTCGACTTGCGTTGCCGTCCTTGCCGCTTCGCCTGGCTGGGCGGCGCCTGGCGGTACCATCGAGGGCACCGCGACGACGGTGGGCGGCACGCCGCTGAACGGCATGTGCGGTGTTCTCTACGACGCGAAGGCGACCACACAGCTCATTGCCTTTGCCGGCACCGGAACCGACGGCACGGCTGGCCACTACACGCAGGCGAACGTTCCGCCCGGCCATTACACGCTGCTTTTCGTCAATTGCGGCGCCAACACGGACGGCAAGGGTCCCAACTTCAACTACACGCCGATTTTCTTCGGCAGCACATGGAACGCGGCAAAGGCGACCAAGGTCGTCGTGACCCGCGGCGCCACCACGTCGCTCGGCCCGCAGGCCATTCCCCTGGGCGGCTCGGTAGTAGGCACCGTCAAGGACAAGACGACGAAACACGGCGCCGATACGGTGCCGATCATGGCCGTCCCTCCCGGCGGCACCAAATTCTTCCTGGCCTTCAGTTGGACGCTGGTCTGTTCCGACGCAGCCGGCGCCTACAACACCTCGACCTTTTTCCAGCAAGGCGTGCCCACCGGCGCGACACTCTATTTCGCCCCGAACGGCTGGGGCTGCACCGACAGCCAGGGTGTTTTCAATGCCGGCAAATTCATCCAGTCAAAATCCAAACCCGTCACCATCCCACCCGGAAGCACCATCCCGGTAGATGGAGCCGTAAAAGAATCCGCCCCCCAGAACAACTAACAAAAGTTTTTGCTTCTTTTTTCAAAAAGAAGCCTTTCTTTCTGCTCTTCTGGTTGCCTTTCGCCATCAAACAAATACCGCCACAGTCTGCCGCGCCGCCAGCACCGCCACGCCCTTCGCATTCCAAAGAACCATGTGCTGGGTACTATATCCGTCGCGCACATGGTCGCCGCGGCTTTGCATCAGGTGCCAGCCCTCCGGGTCACCCGAAGCTTCCAGTTCCGGCTCCAGCATGTCGATCGACCAGGTGATTGTGCTGATCGGCGCCGGGGCCGAGAACATTGTCATCGCGGCTGGCGGCAATGCGTCGGCGAGTGCGATCAGTCCGGCCAGTCCGTGTCGTGCGCCCGGATCATTGTGTCGGATCCACAACAGCAGGTCCGGCTCCGCGGCGTTGCTGACGAGGGCATGGCCGCCGGCGCGGCGGATTTCGAAATGCGTCATGAATTGCGGCCGGCGCGCATCGGGAAACAGCGGCTTTTCGTCCGCCGGCAGTGGGGCGTCCGGCGCCGGCAGCGCGCGGTAATTCAGCGTGCTGGGGCGGGCGGCACCGAAGGACAGGATGGCGCGGGTCGCGAGCCCGTCGTCGCCCAGCAGGTCGACGCCGACGAACACGCTGGATTTGCCTCGCCGCAGCACGGTGGCTTCGATGCGCAGTTCGCCCGCCGCCGGGCCGACGAACGCGAACTGTGCCGCGCGCAGCGGCGGCAATCCCTCCACCGCGCGCAGCGCCCCGGCGACGCACAGCGCCGCCGAGAGTCCGCCGTACGTAGTGCGGCCCTGGCGCCAGTCCTCCGGCACATGCGCCGATCCCTGTTGTGTGATCGATCCGATCAGGTCGGTGAAGCTGGTCATTTCGCCAGAACCCCATGGGTTAAATTCGATGTCGACGTTGATCCGGAACCAACAAATCTGGGGTCTGGCGAATAAAGGCAGAGCCCCTAGCCCTTCTTCCAAGCCCCACCAGCCTCACTGACAAACCCCGCCGCCCGATAAGCCGCATCCACGAGCGTCTGCCCACGCGCATTCAGCAATAGCCCCGCCCCCATCCGGTTCATGGTATACCCAAAACTTAGTTCCGCCTCCGGATCGGCAAACCCGACGCTGCCGCCCATCCCGACATGCCCGAAAGCTTCCTCGCCAAGGATCAGCGAATCGCCCCCGGCCTCCCGGTTGTCGGTGGCTTTCATGAAGCCCAGCCCGAACCGCATCGGCTGTTGCAGCGTCGCATCCAGATGCGTGGCCGCGGAAACCCGGCTCATGCGGGCAACGGTTTCCGGCCGCAGCAGCAAGCCGCCGCCCTGTGCCAGCGGCGCATACAGCAGCGCCAGCCCGCGCGCGTTGGTCATGCCGTTGGCGCTGGCCATTTCCGCCCCATGCATCTCGCGCGAATTGAAATCGGCGCCCCCGTTATTGGTCAGGAACAGGTTGGAAAGGCTGCCCGGCTGCATCACCGCCTGGGTGAATTTCGACCCCAGGTCCAGTTCCGCCGGATCCGGCGCAAGCAAACTCGCGACGCGCCCTTCCTCGGTTTCCGGCAGCCCGATATAAAAATCCAGCCCGAGCCGCGCCGCGATTTCGGTGCGGAAGAATTCCCCAAGCGGCTGCCCGGCCGCCAGCCGCACCAGGTTGCCCACCGTCCAGGCATAGGTCACGCGATGATAGCCCTGGCGCGTGCCCGGCTCCCACCAGGCCGGCTCGTCCGCGACGCGGCCGGTCATGTAATCGAAATCGTAATAGCCGCCGGCGCGTATCGGATCGCGCAAATGCGGCACCGGCGAGGTGTGCGCCAGCATGTTGGCAACCGTCGTGCCCTGCTTGCCGTGCGCGGCGAACGCGGGCCAAAGCTTCGCCACGTCGTCGTACAGCCCCAGCGCCTTCTGCTCGATCAGCATGTGCGCGCACAAAGCCGCGGCGCCCTTGGTGCAGGAAAACACGATGCTGATCGTATCGCGGGTCCAGGGCGCACCGGTCTTCAACACCGCGATCCCGCCCCACAGATCGACCACGGTGCGCCCGCGGTGCGTCACGCACACGCTGGCCCCGACCTCCTGGCGATCGGCGAAATTGGCGCGGAAGCATTCCAGCACGGCCTCGTAGCCCGGGGCGCAATGGCCGGCCAGCACACCGCCGGCGGGCAAAGTCTCCTCGATCGCGGCTTCGCTCATGTCCGTCGGCTGCCTCCCCTTTACGGCTTCCGGCTAAGGGTTTTTCGCGGGGCTGGGAAGATGCGCGCTTGCTGTAGCCCCGCCGCGCGCGCTGGTATTCCTTCGGTACGAAACCGGGAGGAACAACACCATGACGGAAGAAATCGCTGCCCGCCGCGCGCATTTTCGCGCCTTGCACAGAGAAGGCTGCTTCGTGCTGCCCAATCCGTGGGACGGCGGTAGCGCGCGCCGGCTGGAGAGGCTGGGTTTTGCCGCCCTGGCCTCGACCAGCTCAGGCGCCGCCTGGGCGCTCGGCCGGCAGGACGGCGAGCTCTCGCGCGACGAGGTGCTGGCCCACCTGGCCATGCTGTGCGCGGCGACGAAGCTGCCGGTGAACGCGGATTTCGAGGCGGGTTTCGCCGACGAGCCCTCCGGTATCGCGGAAAATGTCATGCTGGCGGCAAAAACCGGCATCGCAGGCCTCTCGATCGAGGACCGCAAAGGAACAATGCTGTACGAACCCACGCTGGCCGCCGGCAGGATCCGCGCCGCGCGCGTGGCACTGAACCAGGTGGCGCCCGACGTGCTGCTGGTCGGCCGCTCCGAAGGCTACCTGATCGGCCAAACCGAACTCGCGCCAACCCTCGAACGCCTGATCGCCTATGCCGCGGCCGGCGCCGACTGCGTCTACGCGCCGGGCATCACGGACCTCGGCGCCATCCGCGAACTGGTGGCCGCCGTGGCGCCGGTGCCGGTGAATGTTTTGTTACGCGGCACCCTGCGCGTCGCCGACCTGGCCGCGGTCGGGGTGCGCCGGGTCAGCGTCGGCGGATCGCTGGCCGCCGCCGCCTGGGCCGGGTTCGACGCGGCCGCCAAATTACTGCGGGACGAAGGTACCCTGCCGCCACGCCCCACGGGTTGACGCCCCGCCATGCCTCACGTCGGCGTGGCCCGCCTTCCATGCGCCGGGCCAGGCACCATCTGGCCACCAGCGCCGGGCACGCCGCCCGGCCGCAGCACCGGGAAGCAATATGCGCTATAAACTTCTGGGCCAGACCGGCCTTTACGTCTCCGAACTGTGCCTCGGCACGATGACCTACGGCGGCGGCGGCCGCTGGACGGCGATAGGCAGCTTGCCGCAGGACGAGGTCACCGCGCAGCTCCGCACCGCCTACGACGCCGGCATCAACTTCATCGATACCGCCAACGTCTATTCGTTCGGCAAGGCGGAAACCCTGACCGGCCAGGCAATCCGCGACCTCGGCCTGCCGCGCGACGAACTGGTGATCGCGACCAAAGCCACCGGCATGATGAACGACCTGCCGAACGGCCGCGGCCAGTCGCGCTACCACCTGATGAACGAAGTGGATGCGAGCCTGAAACGGCTGCAACTGGACCACATCGATCTGTACCAGCTGCACGGCTTCGATCCGCTGACGCCGCTGGAAGAAGCGCTCGGCACCCTCAACGATCTCGTCCGTTCCGGCAAGGTGCGCTATATCGGCCTGTGCAACATGGCTGCCTGGCAGGTCATGAAGGCGCTGGCCATTTCGCACGAGCGCCATTGGGCGC
Organism: Rhodospirillales bacterium; assembly: GCA_015654825.1. Taxonomy (GTDB): domain Bacteria; phylum Pseudomonadota; class Alphaproteobacteria; order Acetobacterales; family Acetobacteraceae; genus CAJCIS01. The sequence continues at coordinate 1,879 of JAATGE010000344.1, read as the reverse complement.
GCTTCGAATCGGTGCAGGCCTATTACACGCTGGCGGGCCGCGACCTGGAACGCGAAATCGTGCCGCTGCTGGCCGACCAGAAACTCGGCCTGATGGTGTGGTCGCCGCTGGCCGGCGGCCTGCTGACCGGAAAATTCAAGCCCGACGGAAGCGGCCCCGACGGCGCGCGCCGCGTCAGCTTCGATTTCCCCGTGGTGGACAAGGATCGTGCGTTCCGCTGCATCGATGCGATGCGCCCGATCGCGGAACGGCACGGCGTCTCGATAGCGCAGATCGCACTTGCCTGGCTGCTGGCGCAGGCGTTCGTCACCACCGTCATCATCGGCGCGAAAACCCAGGACCAGCTGCACGACAACATCGCGGCCACAAAAGTCCAGCTGACGCCGGAGGATCTGGCGGCGCTCGAACCGGTCAGCGCTCTGCCCGCGGAATATCCGGCCTGGATGCTGGCATTCCAGGGCCAGAGCCGTATTGAGCCGCCTTTTAAGGCGTAAGGGAAGGCCAGGGGGCTCCGCCCCCTGGACCCCCGACGGCGTGCCGCCGCCCTCGTACGCGCTGCGCGGCGGGAGTCTGCTGTACGGTCTGGCGATTCGTTGGATTTGGCGGCGCGCTCGCAGCCGATGCCAAACTCGGAACAGATAAAATGGGGTCTGGGGCCTACTGGCCCCAGCGGGTCCAGGGCAGAGCCCTGGCCTTTTACCTTGCTTGCCTTGCAGCCCCCAAAGTGCACACCATCCCAGCGGGGTGCCGGTCGCACGGCCTATGCGAATGCCTGCACGGAGTCTTACCCATGACCACCCTACGCCATGCCGCGTTGGCGATTGCTGCCATTGCGATCGCCGCGCCGCTGCATGCGGCGCCAAAATGGACCTATGGCAACATGGCGGGGGCGAGCCTCGGCGACGGTGCCAGCCTGAACGGTGCCGTGCCGTTTCCCGCCGACAATGCCTGGAACACCGACATTTCCAAGGCAGCGGTGGATCCCAATTCCGCCAACCTGATTGCTTCGATCGGCGCTGCCACCGGCCTGCACCCCGATTTCGGTGCGCGCTATTACGCGGGTGCCATCATTGGCATTCCGTACGTCGTGGTTTCCGGTGCGCAGGCGAATGTCGCCATCAAATTCACCCAGTATGGCAGCCAGAGCGATCCCGGCCCGTATCCGGTGCCGCCGACCGCGCCGATCGAGGGCATGAAGAAGAACGGAAAGAAATTCGGCGGCGACCGGCATGTGCTGGTGATCGACCGTGACACCAACCGGCTGTTTGAAATGTGGCGTTCGTTTCCGCAGACGGATGCCAGCTGGCAGGCCGGTGCCGGCGCCGAATTCCATCTGGACTCCGACAATGTGCGCCCCACCGCGAAGCCGGGCTGGACCAGCGCGGACGCCGCCGGCCTGCCGATTTTCCCGGGCCTCGCGCGCTACGACGAAATCCAGGCCGGTGCCATTCCGCACGCGCTACGTTTTACCGTCGCGCATTCGCGCGAGGCCTATGTGCCGCCCGCCAACCACTGGGCCAGCAGCGACACCAGCACCAACCTGCCGCCCATGGGCATGCGCGTGCGCCTGAAGGCGAGCTACATCATTCCCAAAAGCTTCAGCAAGCCGACCCGGATTATTCTGAAAGCGCTGCAAACCTACGGCATGATGGTGGCCGACAACGGCAGCGACTGGTACCTTTCCGGCGCGCCGGACCCGCATTGGAACAACGGCAAACTGGTCAGCGAGCTGCGCCAGGTCACCGGCTCCGATTTCGAGGTCGTGCTGATGCAGGGCATCGTAACGCCGTGAGCAGGAAGGGCCAGGGTCGTGTCCCATAGGCGCGAAGATAAGGATTATAGAGCGAAATCAATGAGTTGAATTTTGGTGGCTTCGCCG
>JAATGE010000027.1 GCA_015654825.1 Rhodospirillales bacterium | reverse complement strand
GCCGGTGCCGCCAACGCCGCTCGATCCATCGGCGCCAGCCTGTCCACCCGTTGCACTGGCGACACTTCCAAAACTCGAGGTTCCGCCCGGCGTGCCGGATCCGATACCGCCGTTGCCGACTGTAACAAAATAGCTTCCGCCTGGCGGAACGGCAAAAAAGCCCTCGACATAACCACCGCCGGCGCCGCCACCGCCGGCGCCGCCGAACCCGGCGCCCCCCGCGCCACCGCCACCCCAAACACGCAGCTTCACCTTTGAAACACCCGCGGGTACCGCCCAGTCGCCCTGGCTGGTCGGTGTAAATACCGCCAGGTTATGCGTGCCGGGGCTGAGTTGCGGCAGCTTCCAAGCAAGGTACGGCGCCGTCGCCAGCGCACTGATGTTCGATGCCGTAACGCTGGTTTGGCCGGTCTGCACGACGATAACAAACAATCCTACCCAGCCGGCGTCCGCCGATAGCGTCTGCTGCGTCCCGGCGGCATTGGGAGCTCCCGCCTTCAGCTGAAGCTGCACCTGCTGCAGTCTCTGTGTATTCTGCGCGGCGCCGTCGTTACCCGGACCACCGAATGGCTGCCCGGGGTTCGCCGCGTTATAGTATGGCAGGACGACCGGTGTAGCGTCCGTCTCCAACAGCGTGGCCTCGATCAGATAGTTGGTCGCATACCCAGCCGTCGTAGGTGCCGTCAGCGTGAAATTCGTCGGTCCGAGATTGATTCCCATGCGAACGAGGGGCTCGGTCGGTTCGGCCGGCAGCGAGCCGAAGGCGTTGCTGTCGACGACGCCAAATTGCGTAATACTGCCGGGCCCGATCGAAACCACCATTGAGGCTGGCTGTGTCGGGACGCACACCAAGCCGTCCGCCACCATGCCAGTACCCAGCACAAGTTGCGCCAGATAGCCAATCGCAACCATCACTTCGCGTTCGATGTTAAGCACGTCCGTATCCAGCGGAATTGCGCCCGGATAGACAATCTGCCTGTCCACGATGAATTACCTCTCAGCCGATCGGAGAACTCGATTCCCGGCCTCTCGCGTTGCGGCCTCGATCAAGGTGGTCAGGCGGCAATGCGCGCCCATGCAATCGTACCCGCCGGCAACAGCGGCGGGATCGCGGCAAACAGATCGGCGTCGCTCAGCCGGCTCGTTTGCATAACCAGGTTGCCACGCACGGGGACGCCACCAGTTCCATAGCCAGCCAGGTTCGCGATCCCGCCACCGCTCGGACGGTAGACAGTAATAAAAAACTGGAACGGCAAGCCGATATTTCCCCAGCCCCCGGCAACATTGTATCCACAGCCGCCGACATTGTAACCCCCGGTATCGCTCGAATTGGCTGGTTCAAAAATTACTGGGATTCGCCCGGTCAATTGAAAAATGGCTGCTGAAACCGCTGCCCTGGTTGCCCGCGGCCGCAGCAATTCAAATCGAATGCGCTGTCGGAACGCGGCGTCCTGCTCGCCAGCGAAACGCGGCAGTACAGGCCCAAAGAAGTCAGTGCTGACCAGATCCAGGATTTGATCAGTCGCCGTAGAAATCCGACTTTGCTGAATGACCGTCTGCAGCAGGTCATAGCAAGCCGCCCAAGCCGTGCCAAAACCTAGAAGCAACGCCTGCAGCACAGGCGCATCATCGGCGAACCATGCTGGCGGTATCGTCGCCCGGATCCGTTGCGCCATATCTGCGGCGTCGCCAAACATCTCAGCTCACCACAATTCCGGCAGGCAGAATGACCGCGTTGTCAGGAGCAGTCAGGTCCTGCGTTGCGCTGTTGATCGTCGTGCTCGTAACGCTTATCACGCCCGGATCGGTCTCATGCGCGATCGCGTCAAGTCGGGAAATCGCCAGGGTGCCCCCAATCGGCAGGCTGGCTATCCAAGTTGCGATTGCGGTCTGAACGGATTGTGCCACCAGCGCGTGGGTCCCCGGCGTGCCAGTCTCGATCGTCAGCGCCACGGATGCGGGAACGACAAGCGGTCCGACAACGATATACGTAGAACCAATGGGGCGCACTGCGTTGACGGCGCCTTGTGCGGCCGTCAACAACGAAGCCGCGGGCGCCCCCGATCCGTCATCCACGATCACACAGAAATTGCCGGCCTGGACTACACCGGCAAGCGTTTGATTTTCCAGCAGCGTATACCGTAACCCGGGACGCAAGCTGGCGACTGCGAAAAGAATTGCGCTTGGGGTGGCCAATGATCGGCTGTTGATGTAGAGTGTGAACCGGGCACGCAACGCCGCGTCGCTTTCAGGATCAGTCCCGCCGGCCATGGGCGCGGCATTTATTACCAGGTCCACGCCGGGGATCGGAGTTGTCAGCACGGTGATCGTCCCCGCCTGCACATTGCTGCCGGCGCCGGATTGCGCGGCCATGGCGGGTACATCAACGCTGATCAGCCCCGCCGCCAACGTGTAACCATTACTGCCGTTCCAAGCCGGGAGGGCGGCATCGGCGATAACGGAAAATTGCGTCAGTCCGTCCTGGGTCATGATCGTGCAACCGACCGGAATTGTTGCCGCCAGACCGCTCGTATACCGACTGAAAGTGACAGTTCCCAGTGCGCTGGCGCCGGGCATGCGGAGCAATGAAAAGTCGGCCATCCAGCTGTCGAGGTCGGGCCCGGCACTCGTCGCTGCCCGGGTAGCGCTCAGCACTTGCACGATCAGCCACTGCAGCCACAGGGCCACCGATGCGGCTGCCTCCAACAATGCCCTGAGCACCGCCCCGACCGTCAGATCGATCAGCTGCGTCGCGCCGCCCTGAACGGCCGCTGCCATTTGTTGCATCAAACCGGTAAATGTCTGCACCGGCAACTGCATCTCAGACACCCAGCGAAAAAGAAAGATACTGCAACGTACTTGTATTGCTGTCGACGTAACCGACGTCGGCGAACACCTGGCCGTTGGGCTGCACCTGAACCGCTACGGTAGGTGGCGGCGCCGGCGAAACAAATGCCTCAAGTGAAAGCTGGCTGCGAATGGTGGCTTCGATGATCCGCTGATTGGCCGGCCGACCGACAAAACCACCCAATCCAGCGCCATAGGCCGCGTGCCAAATGTAATCGCGCGGATTTGTCAGAAGCCGACGAAATATTCGCTGTTGCCCGATATCGGAACCGGCTACGAGCGCTATATCGCCGGTCGGATCAATCTGCAGGTCTCCGCCCCAGGTGAGAACAGCGTCCGCCATCTGATATCCCGTTCAATCCGTGGATGTGGGTGGAGTATCGGATGGCGGATGAGTATGCTCGTTATAGTGTGCACGCAGGCCGGACATCGGGCCGTGATTGTCGTACACGTCGCCGCTGACCCGCAGGTCGCCGTTATGATGCCAGACGGTTCCACCGCTTTCGATGGAACCATCGTTATGCAACTTAAGACAGCTGCCACTCCGATGAACCAGCCAGAATTCTCCCGCTGGCGCCACCGGCGGCGTCGCAACGTTCGACCAGATGCGGCCGGCCACCAGTCCCTGTTCCGCATCGCCCTCCTGCCACAGCACGACAACCTGGTCACCTGGCGATGGCGCACAGACCATGCCCCAATTGTTGCCAGTCCAGCCCGCCGCTATAGGTAGCCAACCGGTCAGCACACCCTCCGGCTGAATGGTTACCCGCGCCGAATAGGTTTGGCTGTCGACCGACGTGACAATTCCGAGCCTGGGGTGTGCCCACCCGTGGTCCAGCTGCGCCGCATGACCCTTCAAATGATTTATTACTGCGTCCACGCGACGCTCCTCGCCTGCACGTGCTGAACGAACCCGCGCCGTACCGAAAAGCTGCGCTCCACCTCGGACACCTCGTAAGTGCCGTCAAAGTCGGTACCTGTATGTGCAAGCGCGAGCATCATTCGCGGCAAAGTTATCAGATCGCCGGGCATGGAAAACGAAATAATCCGCTCATGCCTGGTCATCTGGTTCAATGCCTGCTGAGCCATCAACGCCGCATCCGCGGTCGGCAGATTCGGCCGAACGATGACCAGCTTCATCGCCGAAGGTGAACCACTGCCGGAGTCGCGGGCCTGCGTTACCGCCTGCTGGGTTCGGCAATCCCAGCTCTTTACCGTAATGGACACGCCCGCCGCGATATCCAGACGTCGGTGCAGATGAAGATCGATGCAATCGTTCGCGCAAATCGCCATAACGGGCGCTGCGTCAGAACGAGGATGAAAGTGCAACGTGTATCCGTCGACCCATAGGTCGTAGCCCTCGATCTCCGCCAGCCAAGTCAATATGTCCCAGTCGCTCGTCGCGCGGGCATTTTGGTACAGTGCCGTGCGCGTGCGACTATTTCCATAATAGCGCCCCACAAGCGTGGACGTGGAAGTCACGTCCGATGTCAGGCCGTGCCGCGCGCCAATCAGCGACACGATCTCGCTAGAGGTCTGATTTTCAAACGTCTGCTGTGTTTGTGACATCAGGAAACGGGCGGTGAGGTCCCTTCCGGTGAGGCGCATTTCGCCCCCAATTGGATCGATCTCTAAACCGTCGACTTCGCCGACGATAAGCGACGCCACTTCGCCACCCAATACAATCTGAATTTCAATCGAAAGCGGGATGACGCTTAACGCCGTGGCAGAATCCGTCATCAGTGCTGCCGAAATATCAAACCGATTGGCTCCAAGGTAAAGATCATTCATAAGGGAAAACGAAATCACATTCTGGAGCGGCGCGCTGTTCAGCAATATTGTAACTATCGCTTGCCGAGTTTCAGACGATGCCAAGCGCACCTCCAGTCGCCGCTTTCGAAGATGGCAACCGTAACGTCGTCAGGGCGGTAAGCCAGGGATCGCGAATGCCGTTCAAAGTCGCGATGCGATCCCACTGAGTCGCATCTCCGAAATATTGACACGCGACCCAAAACAACGTCGTATTGCCAATGGTTATGGTTTGCATTACGACCCAGACAGCTGAAAATTGGCACCCGCCCGCGCCACATAGCCACGCGCCGCGCAGAGGTTGGCGAGGGACGCGGTTAAGACGAGCAAACCGGGTATGTCATTCGGCACCCCCAACTCCGCTGTTGCGATGCTTGCATCGATGCTCGCTGACAGGCCTGCGAGTGCGCCATAGGCTGCGGCGTAGGCGGACGTACCACCGACTAAAGCACCCGTTGCGTTCAGCGCCACCGCGGTTGCGCCGATATCGACGAAGTTCGCGGCAACGCCAATATCTGTAAGAATATCCAACTCCAGCGAGCTGGTGCCGCCGCCCGCAGTTGCGCTCATCCCCGGCGCGACAACACAGCGGATCCGATACGGAATCCACCATGGATTGAGAAATTCCAGCACCAACTCGGCGACAACGACAGCGACTAGAAAGCTATCCCAGGCGAGCGCCACGGTTGCACCGCTCCGCCGCAAACCGTCCAGCACGCGTGCCCGATCAGCACCATCGCTACCAGTGAGAATCCCGTTCCATACGATATCGGAATCGTCCGGGCCCTGGGCATCGATGACCCGCCCGCCACCTGGCAGCCGGTGAATGACTAGGGCCTGCCTGCCGCCGAAGCGTATCGACCCCGAAATCTCGAAACCGTCCAGCGTCACATCGCCGATAATGAGAGCCATTTTATGCCAACCTTCGCAGTGATCGGCTTTTCGAGGTGTCAGCCCCCTATCATGCGGCCGGGCGGGAACGGGCTCCTGCTAGGATCAAACGCGGGGCCGCCGCTCGGCGGCCGCCCGACCTCGTGGGCCAATCGTTTCGCCATCCAGCGGCCGACCAGGGTCCCGTCCAGAAACACATCTCCCCGCGTCGGGCCACTGTTGTCCGACGTGCCGGCCTCGCTATTTTTCGGCATATCCGCAGGGTGCTGGCCGCTTCCGGTGGCAGCAGACGCGCCAGTGCCGCGACTGGACCAATTCTCGGGAGGTCTCATGAGTGGCAAAGTCGTCGGAACCGCGGAATCTCCAAACGTTACGCTACCGGTGGGCCGGCGAACGGGTGCGAAGGCGGGATCAACTGACGGCGTCGGTGCGGGTCCCGCGGACTTGCGATCTTGTTCGGCCCGCGAATTCGCGATCGCCATCGGTGCGACGGTCTGGTCAACTATCCCGCTGCCGCGCTCGAAAGAGGCTATACCGGACCGACTGGCCGCGCCGGGTGCAGATATGGCTCGCTCATTGGTCATCCCTCGAGCACCAGATGTTGGAGGACTTCCGGCGAGCGCGGTATCGGGGGCACCTGCCCCCCAAATGGCTGTGTCGCTGACGGCTGCGCGCTGCGCCCGCCGGGACCTTTCGCTCGGCATGCCCGAGGCCGCCCGCAGGGAGCGGAACGTCACGACGTTTAAACGATCTGCAAACTGTGGCGCGCGGGTCTCGGCTGAAATCGGTTCATCCGAGCGGTTGCCCAAAATGAAGTGGCTCCCCGTCCGAGTTGGCCGCGGTACGCCGTTCGTAAGCGCTGTCGCGATGCGGGTGCCCGGCTGATCATATTGCGTGCCCGATAGGCTCCGGTCGGCCGCGTGGCGCGATGGCGCGCCGTAAGGCGCATCACGGTGCGCGTCGGGGCGGCTATACGCCGCGGCGCCAAAAACGCCACCTGCGACTTGTCCTGCGTGGGCCGCCCGCATCCTCGGCGGCAGTTTGGACATGACTTCGGAATAGGTCTGGCCGCCGGGAATAGAAGCCCGAATGTTGGATTGATTGTTGCGAGTGGCGCCCATCAACGCAATATCGATGTGCCGACTAGTCTTTGTCAGCGCTGCCGCAAGCTTGCCCGGTAGCGCCAGAGCCAGCCCGATAGCGTGCATAGGCACCATGATTCTGTCCCCGCTCCCAAGCCGCGTTCAGTACGCGTTAGCAGGCATCCTCGTGCGCCTGCGCGCCGCGCTCGCTACACTTCAACCCAGACCCGGTTTTTCCAATCGAAAGCCAGTCCGTCCAACGAACCCATTGCAACGATCCACGCCAGCCGGTCATCCAGGGAAAGCGAAAAGGCAACGTCGAATGGCACCCCGTTCCGGACCAGATACAGGCAATCCACGAGATCGGGGTGCCTACTCAGTTTCCCGTTGCGGTCTCACCTGGCCGCACCGGTTCGCTCAATTCGAACAAACGCGCAACCGCTTCGATGCCGTCCTCTCCGAGGCGTTGAACCAGACTTTCCAATTGGCCTTCGGTCTGCGGCTGTGGTACCGGCACGCCGTCAATGTCAACGACTGATACTGCCAGGGCGGCCATGCCGAAATAGGGCGGATTCTGTGCCAGTTCCGCCCCCAGCGCCTTGAAAAGTCGCAAGCGATCCACGGCGGTCAATCGACGCACAGTCAGTTGGCGCCCTGCCGCATCGGATATCGTTCCCAGTTGCGCAGCCGCAGCCAGCAACAGTTGAGATGGTGTCTCCATTACAACCTCTGCCGCTGCGTGGCAAAGAATTCCAATCGCTGGCGAACACTGCTATCGCCTTTCCAGCTACCGGAGTTGGCAAGCTTGAAGACGACGCCGTTATACTGGTAGGTGGAGGTGGATCCATCGACCTCTGTGACGTATTGGTATACGGTTCCAGCGGGCAAAAATCCCTGCGTGAAAAACGCCTGCTCGGTAGTCGCAACAAAATCGTCTACCGCGCTGGTGCCGCGCTCCACGTCGAAACTCCCCTCCCACCCCTTCGGCAGTTCGGCGCCCATCGGTACGCCATCCAACCGATCAAGCCGGATTGATTGAGTAACCTGCCGGCTTTCGAAGCCGGTGACGTAAGTCAGGTCCACCCGCCCGAACGGCCCCATGACGACCAGTTGGCAATCGCGTCCGATAGAAAACGAATTGATTGGCATGGTGACTTGTCTCCGGATCGGTCAATCAACGGCAGGCGCCATGTCGATGTAGCTCCGGCTCGTCGGCATGCTGGTTAACTTAAGGCGAAGGCTTAGGCTTTGCCACTAGAACCCGATTGGGGCCAGTACCTCCAGACCCCATATTTTTTTCTGCTCCGATACTTGTTTCGGCAGGCCGCGGGGTCGATATCACCCCGACCACACGCGGTACAGAGGCCGTGTCCCGCAGGGTGCCAATTATGGCGGCAGTGCGCCGACGGGCCGTCTTCGCAATGCTCCTACGCCTGTGGCGATGTATCCGGCCAACGTCACACCGGTCCGCCGGGCAGAAGTTGGCTCTGCACGACAACAGTCTGCCCGCCTTCGACATTCACAATAAATTTTTCATTGATGCCTTGGAACTGCACCTGCGCGTCGCTTTGCACATACCCCAGACTGGTCCGGCTTGGCGGATTGTTGCTGGCATCGCAAATGACGGAGAACGGAATGCTGCCATCCGCTGCACGCGCGAGTATCCCCTGACTAAGCAATGTCTGCAGAAAGCTTAGTTCCGTCGACCGAATTTGTTGAAATAGCGTTGTGTTAATGACCTGGCCAACGAATTGTCCCATTCCGGCCGCCAGCGTCGCGGCTATGTAATTGGTCATGCGGGTATAATTGTCCCCATTTGTCGCGGGGTTGCTAGAACTGTTGTGGCCAATACGAACCCCCCAGTAGGCCCCGCCGGGTTGTGGGTTAGCGATAACATCGATTCCGGCTAAAACAAGCGTTTGCAACTCGGCTTCGCTGTAGGTTGCCGATTGACCGCTACCCGGTACACCGGCGTGCTGCGTTCCCACAACGCTGTACAGGGGTTTGTTCAGACTGGACTGTTCTGGCGAAAGATTAGCCAGCCGTCCGGCCACGAACCCCTGAGGTGATACGAGCCTGATCAGGCCATTTGCCTGATCAGACCAATACACCCAGTCACCGAACATCATTTTGGCTGCAAAGGAATCCAATCCGCTCTGCTGAACTACCGTCACCGCATCGGTGATGGTATCCCCGGGCGGCCCGGTCAGGATCATGTACAGCCCCTCGGACTCGCCAAATGCGGCCTGGGTGGTCCATTGCGTGGGCTGCTCCGTATCGGCCAGCAAGCCAATGCTGCAGCCCTGGCCACGGAGCGCGTACATGCCTTGGCGCGGCACTATATCCTGCCCCACCAATATTGCGGCGCTGATCGCGGCGGCCCCGTCAGTGCCGCCAAGCAATGTTTGGCCAGCGAAAGCCGTCGGTGCAACGCTTGTTGCCGACCCGAGGGTCGCCACCACCAGCTGGGACGGGCCACGCAACGCGCGATTGCCATTATTCACAGCAGCCACCAGCGCCGCCCAGAATTGCGCAGGCGTTACCGCCGGGATGTTATCGAATATCTCGGGTACTTGGCCCGGCATCACGATGGTCAGGCGCCAGGTGTTGAATTGCGATCCGTTACCCAGGGAAATGCTGATGCTGTTGCCCCGGTTGCCAGTATAACGCGCAGTCAGCAAAACGGCATAGGCACCATTCAGGAACGCGATCGCGTAGCTTGCGGCAGTATCCGTCCCGTCGGTCACGCGAACACATCGAAAATCGGCGGCGCCCTGCTGAACTGCGGTCGCGACCTGGGTTCCCATGTCGTACGATCGGACCAGCACCGGCCCAAAATTGGCGACATAATCGGCCATGGTTCCGACTACCGCTGGTTGATTGACCGGCCCCCAGCTTGCGGTGCCGACCACACCGATTAGATTGGTGGGAACACCATTCAATACCAGGTTCTGCGGCGGTACCACCTGCACGTACAGGTCCGGTACCACCAACGCCGTCGTGTTAAGATTGCCTTGCTGATAAATTGCCATGCTCAGACCTCCCGCCGGCGCTGCGGTGGCTTCGGTGGTACAGCCACCCGCACTACGTCGCGCGCGTGTTCGCCTGCCAACGCTTCACGCATCTGGCCGGCATCGGCAATGACATCGCCGACACCGTGGCCGCCGAATGGGCGCACCACAATCAGAACAGCGTCCATTCGAATATCTCCATTACGCCACAATAACCGACCCATTATAAACAAGGTCGCCGAACAGCATGGTCGGATTGGTGTTCAGCAGCGTTGTTCCGTATTCAACGACAAAAATCATGTCGCGTCGATAAATCGATGCAACCTGATCGCCATCGAGATTGGCTGTGCCGCGAAACTGCAACCTGCCGCCCGTCCCGTCAGCTAACGTCAGAAACGCAACCGGCGCCAGGCTTTGCATGACCAACGAAGCGGTGCTGTCGCGCGCGGCGGGCGAACCTGCCCACACGGCGATCCGGAACTCCTGCTCCTGCCGCCCCCATTCCTCGAGTGCCGCCACCGCGCTCGTCGTACGTGCCACCAGGTCGGCAACTCCCGGAACGGTCAGAGTTGCCTGTGTCAGCCAGCAAATCTGGTCGGCTCTTATCAGATCCGCCAGTGCGGCCGCGACCAAGGCGGCGGAGTCTCCCGGTTGCGCCTGATAGACGTAGGCAGTCTGCGTCACCAGAACGCCGGCCAGATCGCCCTTTGCGGCGGTGCCGAAAAAAGTTGCTGAATTACCGCTTACGCCGACGGTGAGGCTCGGCTGGCTCGGCAACTCGGCTATCTGTATGCCCCAGCGCGTGGTGTTGCGGGTGGTTCCAGGCACCCCGAATACGCTGATGTCGACCGCGCCCGCCGCGCGGTCCTGGGTCAGCAGGCTCGTCGTTGGCCAGCCGCGAAAAACGCGGGCGGGGCTGCCCGTCGCACTCGGCGCCCCGGCACCGTTCGGATACAATGCCGCCAGCACCGCAGCGATCAGGGCCGCTTCCACGTCCGCAACATCGGCCACAGGCTATCCTCAGGTGCAGTTGTCATCCTCTCGCCGGGACCGCAAATATTGGTCCCACTCACGCTCAAGCTCCGGCTTATTTCCGGCCCACTCCAGCATGCCCCAACTATTGCGCTTCAAATCGGTGTCGGGATCGAAGCCGT
>JAATGE010000487.1 GCA_015654825.1 Rhodospirillales bacterium | reverse complement strand
CCGGCCTGGTCGCGCGCCGGATCCTGTGCGAGCTTCGCGCTGGCGACCGCGTGACGGCGGGGCAGCTTTTCGGTATCATACGCTTCGGCAGCCGGACCGACCTTTATTTGCCGCCCGGCGTGCGGCCTGCCGTTTCGGTGGGGCAGACGGCGGTCGGCGGCGAAACCGTGATGGCCGTGCTGGAGGTTGGGACGGCGGATGGATAGCGGCCTGGAAACGAGGACGGGAAGGCGCCGGCGGCGACGCAGCCGGCCGCGCTATCACGGCCCCAGTTTCAACCGCGTGGTGCCGAACCTGCTGACGCTGCTCGGGCTGTGCGCCGGGCTGAACGCCATACGCTTCGCGCTGGACGCGCACTGGAAACTGGCGGCGCTGGCGGTGCTTGTCGCGGGCGTCATCGACGGGCTGGATGGCCGCATCGCGCGGCTGCTGAAGGCGGTGACGCGGTTTGGCGCCGAGTTCGACAGCCTGGCCGATTTCTGCTGCTTCGGCATCGCGCCGGCGCTGATCCTTTACCTGTGGTCGCTGCGCGGCGCGGGTCGTTACGGCTTCATGCCGTGTTTGATGTTCGCGGTGTGCATGGCGCTGCGCCTGGCGCGCTTCAACGCCTCGCTCGAGAGCGCGCCAAAACCTGCTTATGCGCAAAGCTTCTTTACCGGCGTGCCGGCGCCGGCCGGGGCGGGCGTGGCGCTGTTTCCGCTGTTCGTGGGGCTGGAAGCACAGGACATGGGCTGGGATCGCCTCGGGCTGCTGGTGCAGCACCCGGTGGTCGTCGCGATTACGCTGGTCGGCACGTCGCTGCTGCTGGTCTCCACGCTGCCGGTCTGGAGTTTTAAAAACTTCAAGGTGCCCAGCGCTTATGTGCTGCCGCTGCTGCTGGGGACCGGAATGATGGCGGCACTGCTGCTGGCGGACCCTTGGGCGGCGCTGGCACTTTGCGGACTGGTTTATCTTGGGATGCTGCCTTTCAGCTTGCGGAGTTTTCGCAGGTTGCGGGCTGAGGCTGAGGCGCCTTAAGGAAAAAGAAGAAGTTCTTTTTTGAAAAAAAGAACCAAAAAACTTTTGTATATTAGAGATAAGCGCCGCCGGACACTTCTATGCGCTGGCCGTTGATCCAGCGGTTGTCGTCGGAAAGCAGCGCGGCGATCATTGGGCCTATGTCGTCGGGCAGGCCGGCGCGGGCCAGGGCGGTAACTTCCGCTACGTGGCGGTTCACCTCTTCGTTGTCGCGAACCAGGCCGCCACCGAAGTCGGTGGCTATCGCGCCAGGTGCTACGGTGTTTACGGCGATGCCGCGCGGGCCGAGCTCCTTGGCCAGATAGCGGGTGAACACCTCGATGCCACCCTTCATCATGGCGTAGGCCGACATGCCGGGCAGCGTGAAGCGAGCCAGGCCGCTCGAGAGGTTCACGATGCGGCCGCCGTCGGCCAGCAACGGGAGCAGTTTCTGGGTGAGGAAATAGACGCCCTTGAGATGGACGTCCACGAGCTGATCGAACAGCGCCTCGGTGGTTTCCGCGAACGGCACCCGGCCCGCGATGCCGGCATTGTTCACGAGATAATCGAAGCTGTCGCTGTTCCAGGTTTCGCGCAGGGCCTGGCGCACCTGCTGGGTGAAGGCGTCGAAACTGGCGATGTCACCGGCGTCCAGCTTGAGGGCGACCGATTTGCGGCCCAGCGCCGCGATTTCGGCGACGGCGGCGTCCGCCTCGTCGCGGCGGGAGTGGTAGGTCAGGATGACGTCGACGCCCTTGCGGGCGAGGTTCACGGCGGTATTGCGGCCGAGGCCGCGGCTGCCACCGGTGATGAGGGCGATTTTTTGGGTCCGGGCGGTGGTCATCTTGGTTGCTCCTTGGTACTCAGTGCCAATTATTTAGCGTCGCTCCGGCCGGCAACCAGCCGAAGACGTCGGAGCGTCCGGCCGTTACCGCAAAACTTGAGTTGACAACTGGTGGCAAATCTGCCACCATACGATTAGCGATGCGAAGCACGCGCCCCATACTGTGGATTAGGGCGGCCCGGAAGGACTTTCAGGACTTTCCGCAGGGTGCGAGTGATGACCTGCTCGATGCGCTGACTGCCATTGCCGAGGGCGCGGCGCCGGACATTGCCAAGCCTTTGACCGGGCTTGGATCCGGCGTCATGGAACGCGCGCTGCGTTTTCGCGGGGATGCGTTTCGCGTGGTGTACGCCTTGCGGGTCGGCGCGGAGGTTTGGGTGATCCATGCCTTTCAAAAGAAATCGAAGTCCGGAATTACGACGCCAAGACAGCAAATTGATCTGGTGCGCGAGCGCCTTAAGCGGCTGAAGGAAACATTGCGATGAGCGATGAGACACTCGAGATTGTGCGTGGCAGCGGAAACGTTTTCCGGGATTTCGGCTATCCCGATGCCGATATTCGTCAGGCGAAGGCGCTGATGGGTACGCAGATCATCAGGATTCTGGATGAGGAGGGACTGTCGACGCGGCAGGCGGAGGCCCGCACAGGTGTATCGCATAGCGATTTTTCGCGTATCCGACAGGCGAAGTTCAGTCGCTTCACGATCGATCGTCTGATGGCGATCCTCGTGGGTCTTGGCCAGGAAGTGGAGGTGTCCGTAGCTGTGCAGCCGCGCAACAAACGCGAGGATGCGTCTGCCAGCATCTCGGAACAAGCGGCAACATAACTGCTCATGTCTTATCGACGCCCGGGGCCTGATAAGCGTCTCCTGATGCAAATGCTCGACAGAAATCTGGTCTGGATCTATATAAATTTGATTGGATTTGCGGCTTACCTTTATTTCGCGTCTTGGATTTGGGCTCCTGTCGGGAAGGAATACCAAACGGACACGATGGGCAGCGCAATGGTTTGGGGGTTAACAGCATTTCCGACGTTCGTACTGTGTGCGCTAGTAGACGTCGTCTGGCTAGCAAAGATTGCTACTAATATTCGACGTGAGGGCAGCGTCATCTCTGGCCTAATACCAACGGCCCCAGATGTTGACCTGTGAAGGACAGGTCAACGGGCCGTAGGTATCAGAGTCATTTATCGCGCGCTGCCGCCAGCCAACCCGGCGCGCATACCAACCGCCCTGATTGCTGGAAGAGTCAGCAATCAGGGCGGTTGGTATAATTTGGATTTTCATTATGTTCGGCTGGTTCGCAGCGTGGCGATACGACGCATCGAGGCATTATCGTGGACAAGAAACGGACTTCCCGCGTGATCACGCAAGCAATATCGAGTCTGGGGACAAGGGGTTGATCGGCGGCCCCACCCGCCTCACCGGGAAGACCAAAACGGACGTCGTCCTGGAGGCTGCGCGCCGAGTGGCTGAGGAGGCGCTGCTTGACCGCACCGTGTTTGTCGTCGGTCGCGAGCCTTTCGAAGCTTTCCGGGCCCGGCTGGACGAACCGCCAAATCCCAATGCGAAGCTGCGGCGTGCGCTACAGACCGCTGCTCCCTGGGAGTAGCCGAGTCACTCTCCGCGCAGAGGCGCAGCCAACAGCCACTAGAAAATGATAGGTTGAGGTTGAAGGGCTTCGCCGACCGGGGGCTCCGCCCCCCGGCGCCCCCGACGTGTGGCGCCGCCCGCGTAAGCGCTGTGCGGGTGGAGTTTTCTGCGCGATTTGTGCGAACCACTGGCGGCCGCCAATTGGTTCGGTGTCGATGCCAGCCTCGGAACAAATAAAATTGGGGTCTGGGGCCTAGGGCCCCAGCGGGTCCAGGGCAGAGCCCTGGCCTTATGTTCGCTTCAACCTTCCGTTCCGCGGATCGCTGCCAGCAACTGCGCCAGGGCGTCGTTCAGTTCGCCGGGCGGTTGACCCGCCACCGGCATCGCTTCAACTTTCCGGTGGCGGGGTAGCGTTGGGGCGGGGGGGGCGACGTGGTCCTGGACGAAGCGCAGGCGTTCGACCAGGCGGGTGCCGGCGTGGGTGTTGATGCGCTCGATCAGCGCGGCGGCGGCGTGCTGCAGCTCCATGGCCACCGGGCCGGAACAGGCGATGGTCAGTTGCGCGCGCGACAGCTTGCGCGGCTCGGTCCGCGCCGCCAGCGTCGGGCCGACGATCGCAACCCAGTCGGCCATCAGGCTGGCGCCGGCCGGCGAGCGCTTCTTGAAGGCCGGACGCGTGACGCCCGGCACCAGCTGCGCCAGCGGCAGCGAGACGTAGGTGCGCCGCGCCTCCCCTTCCGCGCCCTTGGGCTCTGCTTTAGCCATGCGTCAAGCTAACCTCCGGGAGGCAAGACCGTGCTGACGGTACACCATCTGAACAACTCACGCTCCCAGCGCGTGCTCTGGCTGCTCGAGGAGCTCGGCGCCCCGTATGAGGTAAAACACTACCAGCGCGACGGGAAAACCATGCTCGCACCCGCGGAGCTCCGCGCCATCCATCCACTCGGCAAATCCCCGGTCATCACCGACGGCGCCGACACGGTCGCGGAAACCGGCGCCATCGTGGAATACATCCTGGACAAGTACGGCCAGGGCCGCCTGGTGCCGCCCGCCGGTACGCCGGAAAAACTACGCTTTACCTACTGGATGCATTTTGCCGAGGGCAGCGCCATGCCGCCGCTGGTCATGACCCTGCTGTTTGGCGAAATCCCCAAGCGCATGCCCGCGCTGCTGCGGCCGATCGGGCGCATGATCGGCAAGACGGTGCAGCAAAGCTACCTGCGGCCGCAAATCGAGGCCCAACTCGACCTCATCGAAGCGGAACTGACACGCAGCCCGTTCTTCGCCGGCCCGGAACTGACAGCCGCCGACATCATGATGAGCTTCCCCGTGGAAGCCGCCTCCAGCCGTGCCAGCCTCGGCACCCGCACCAAACTCACCACCTGGCTGCAGACAATCCACTCCCGCCCCGCCTACCAGCGCGCCCTGCAACAGGGCGGGCCGTACGCCTACGCGTGAGTAAGGAAGGCCAGGGGCTCTGCCCCATACGCGCGAAGATAAGGATTATAGAACGAAATCAACGGGTTGGGTTTTATTGGCTTCGCCGACCAGGGGGCTCTGCCCCCTGGACCCCCGACGGCGTGCCGCCGCCTGCGTTAGCGCTGCGCGGCGGGAGTGTTCTG
>JAATGE010000604.1 GCA_015654825.1 Rhodospirillales bacterium | reverse complement strand
GGAGACTCCCGCCGCGCAGCGAATACGCAGGCGGCGGCACGCCGTCGGGGGTCCAGGGGGCAGAGCCCCCTGGTCGGCGAAGCCACCAAAATTCAACTCATTGATTTCGCTCTATAATCCTTATCTTCGCGCTTATGGGGCTCTGCCCCTGGACCAAGCTGGGGCCAGTAGGCCCCAGACCCCATTTTATTTGTTCCGAGCCGGGCATCGGCTGCGAGCGCGCCGCGAAATCCCACGTCTCGCTACACCGTACAGAAGACTCCCGCCGCGCAGCGCTTACGACGGCGGCGGCACGCCGTCGTGGGTCCAGGGGGCAGAGCCCCTGGTCGGCGAAGCCATCGGCATTCAACGCATTGATTGCTTGTTGGGTGGGAACCGACCTTACCGCAACGAAGGCACGATCTCCTTGCCGCGCGCCGCTCTTTCAGCGGTGGGTGGCCGCCCGGCCCACGCCCGATAGGCCCGGGAGAAATGCGCCGCCGCGCCGAAGCCGCATGCGACCGAAATTTCCAGCACGGACATATCGGTATATTGCAGCAATGCGCGCGCTCGTTGCAGACGCAGATCGAGATAGTAGCGCTGCGGCGAGAGCCGGAAATGGCGCTGGAACAGGCGCTCCAACTGGCGGCGGGAAACGCCAGCTGCCTGGCATAGCGTATCGATCGCCAGCACCTCTTCGAGATGGGTTTCCATCAATTCGATCGCGCGGGCAAAACCGTGGCGCGAAATGCCCTCTCGCGCCTCCGGGTCCATGCGCTGGCGTTCCTGCGGGTCGCGGATCTTGGCGTGGATGAACTGGTCGGAGACGGCGCCGGCGAGTTGCTGGCCATGGCGCAGACGAATCAGATGCAGCATCATGTCGAGCGCCGCGGTGCCGCCGGCGCAGGTGAAGCGCGACCGGTCTATGATGAACAGGCCCGAGCCGACATCGACTTTTGGAAACTGTTCGGAAAAACTGTCGAGACTTTCCCAGTGGGTAGTGGCGCGGTAGCCATCGAGCAGGCCGGCCCAGGCGAGCAGAAAGCTGCCGGTATCGATCGAGCCAAGGGCGACGCCGGCGTGATCGAGGCGCTTCAGCCATTGCGCCACCGCACGGTCGTAGCCGGCCTCCGGTTCGAACGAGGCCGCGACGACCAGTTTGTCGTAGCGCGCGCCGTCGCCGGGGGCGCGGTCGGCCAGCAGGGACAGGTTGTTGCTTGCCGCAACGGGACCGCCGTCCTGCGACAGGATTTCCCAGCGATAGAGTTGGCGCTGCGCGAGCCGGTTGGCGACACGCAACGGTTCCAGCGCCGAGACGAACGCCATCATCGAGAATTTCGGCACCAGGAAAAAACCGAAGTTTTCGGCCTCCTCGGTGGGCGCGGGCATTTCCATGGGTGCTCCGCGCGGCTGAGCGGTGCCTGGCCGGGCAGGTTGGCTGGGGGACCTGGATTCGAACCAAGGCTGCCCGGGTCAGAGCCGGGAGTTCTACCGCTAAACTATCCCCCAGCAGCGGCGAGGGCGCGCCATTAGCACAGCGGCCGCGCCCGGGCAATCGACACCAGGGAGGCCGGCAGGGCAACCGCATTTGAAAACCGCCACCACCCGCACCGACTGACGTCGGCGAACAAGGAACAACAAGCTAATAGTTTTCGCTTCTTTTTTCAAAAAGAAGTACTTTTTCTTGTTTTTTTGAAAAAAAGAACCAAAAAACTTTTGTTAATTTGCCCTAGAGGAACGCCGCGCGGCGGCGGGCGGCTTCGGCCACCGACGCGTCCACCACTTCGGTGCCGACCGGCCACAGGCTGAGGCCCGCGAGCTTCACATGCTGCCAGGCGAACGGGATGCCGATGATGGTGATGGCGAGCACCAGCGCGTGCAGCAGGTGCCCGACGGCCAGCGGCAATCCCAGGAACACCAGCCAGATGATGTTCAGCAGGGCCCCGAGCGGGCCGGTGCCGAGATCCTCGCGGCCGGTGAGCAGGTGGCGGCTGATTGCCTCGCGCCCGAACGGCATGAACGTGAAGCCGGCGATGCGGAAGCAGGCGCCGGCCCACGGCAGGCCGACGACGGTGAGCGCGACCAGCACGCCGGCCAGGCACCAGGCGAGGCCCATCAGCAGCCCGCCGCAGATCAGCCAGATGATGTTCAGAATCAACGACATGCACGCCTCGCACCGTAGATACGCGCACGATGGCAGCTTTGTCGTCGCCTGCCCAACAGTTCGTACTCCCGGCAACCAGAGGCCGCTGCTTGTCCCCCGACCAAAAAGAAGGTTCTAAGGACGTGTCCTTAGCAGGGGTGCGGGGTCAGAGCCCCCTGGCCTTCCTGAATGTATGAGCCACATCAACCCAATGTTTCGTGATGCCCCACCCCGTCCATGCGGCCAGGGTTGGCCAACGTG
>JAATGE010000191.1 GCA_015654825.1 Rhodospirillales bacterium | reverse complement strand
GTCGCCGCCGAAACGGTGCTGAAGGATGTGCGGGTGATCGCCATCGATCAGCAGCTGGTGCAGGGCGCGCAGGGCGCCAATGGCGAGGGTGGGTCGCGTACCGTAACGTTGGAAGTATCTCCAGAAGATGTCGAGCGGGTCGCTGTCGCGACCAAGCTCGGTCACCTTTCGCTCGCGGTTCGGCCGGTTGATGCGGCGCCGGCCGGCGACAGCGGCGCGGCGCACCCCGTGACCTGGGCCAAGGATGTTTCGAACGCGTTCGCGCCGGCCAAGGGGCCGGAGGCGCCGTCCAACACGTTGCATATCTATTCGGGAACGGCCGAAAGCGAGTACCACTACTGAGGGGGAACACCAGTTCTGATGCGAGTCCTTTCGCTGCTGCTGTTGGCGACCACAATGTTGGCGCCGGCAACCCTGCTGTCCGGCACCGCCCGGGCGGCGGACGACGCCGCTTCCCACGCGGAGGCTCGCGGAACTGTAACAATCCCGGCGGGCACCGGGCGCGTCATGCATCTACGGGCGCCCGCCACCAACATCTTCACGGCTGATCCGAAAATCGTCGAAGTGCGGCCCGCTAGTGCGGACAGCCTGTTCGTGTGGGGCGTGGCGCCGGGAACCACCACGATCGCGGCGCTGAACAATACCGGCGAGGCGATCGCGCAGTTCCAGGTGAACGTGGTGCCTTCGGGCTTTTCCGCCAAGCAGGCAAGCGAGGGTATCAGCCTCAGCGACGGGCGCCAGCCGGTGCGGGTGCGCGAAACACCGCAGGGAATGTCGCTGAGCGGCACCGTGCGCACCCCGGCCGATGCGGAACGCGCGATCAACGCGGCACGCGGCCAGCTCGGCACCGATGCCAAGATCGACAACCATTTGGCAGTCACCGAGCCCGTGCAGGTTTCGTTGCACGTTCGTATCGCAGAAATGAGCCGCCAGCTGACGCGCGAGCTCGGCGTCAACTGGACCGGGGATGCGAGGCTCGGCAAGCACGTGCAGGTCGGCATCTCGACCACCAACCAGGTTGTCGACAGCACCGTCACGCCGAGCTCGATCGTTACTAAACTGATCAATGGCTGGAATCTGGAGAACGTCATCCAGGCGCTGGCGGACGATCAGCTGGTGCATTTGCTGGCCGAACCGAACCTGACGACGATGAGCGGCGAACCGGCCAACTTCCTGGTCGGCGGCGAGTTTCCGATTCCGGTCGCGACCAACGCCGACACGATTTCGGTGGACTTCAAGCAGTACGGCATATCGCTGAGCTTCGTGCCGACCGTGCTCAGCAAGGACCAGATCGTGCTGCATGTGCGGCCCGAGGTCAGCGCGCTCGACAAGGCGAACGGGGTGACGTTCTTCTTCGGCAACAGCACCACCGGCGCCGGCCTGTCGATCCCGGGCCTCACGGTGCGCCGCGCCGACACCACGGTGCAGCTCGGCTCCGGGCAGAGTTTTGCGATCGCCGGCCTGCTGGAAGACCAGACAACGGTGACCGGCAACAGTCTGCCGGGCCTCGGCGAGCTGCCGATCCTCGGCGCGCTGTTCCGCTCCGACAGTTTTCAGCGCAGCGAGGATGAACTCGTCATCGTGGTGACCCCATATATCGTGCGGCCGGTGAGTGACCCGAGTTCGGTCAGGCTGCCGACGGACGGCTGGCGCCCGCCCACCGACATCGAGCGCATCCTGTTTTTGCGCCAGGTCGGTTCGGGCACCGGTGCCAACCAGCCGCCGGTACGGCGCATTCCGGCCGACGCCGGGTTCATGGTGGAGTGAGGGAAATGATCATACTCAAACCGGCCCTCGCGATCGGCGGCACGGTAGCCCTGCTGGCGGTCACGGGCTGCGATGCCACCGATCCACTGCTGCGCAGCGACCTGTGGCGCCCCAGCCACGCCAGCCGCGCCAACCTGACGATGTCGGCCGCCTATCCGGGCGATCTGGTGCGCGGCTCCGGCGCCTCGACCAGCGACGGCGTGCTCGCCGCCGCGGCGGTCGAACGTCTGCACATCAATAAAGTGAAGAAACTGCCCGAGGCCGGTCTGTCGGAGGTCGAAGTCAAGGGGCAGGGCGGGGGCGGGGAGTAGCCAACATGGCCGCGCCCACGATCTCCCAGCAGAGCGATCTGGCAGCGAAAGCGGCCGAGCGCGCCTCGCTGCTCGGCTTCATCACCGACGCCGACAGCGAGACCGCGATTCAGGACGGGTTGGCGGAGCTGGTGCCCTCGATCCAGCTGCGCCGCGCCTCGGTGCGGCAGGCGACCGCGCTGTTGCGCAAGATGCCGAGCCCGGAAGTGCTGATCGTGGATATCAGCGGCGAGGATGCGCCGCTGGCGGCGCTGCACGATCTCTCCGAAGTGGTGGAGCCTTCGACGCGCGTGCTGGTGGTGGGCGACCGCGCGGACATGAATTTCTATCGTTCGCTGACGCGCGATCTGGGTGTCGCGGAATATCTGTACAAGCCGCTGGCCAAGGAAATGGTCGCGCGCATGTTCGGCCCGGCCTGCGCGGCGCGGCCAATTACCTCGGGCGTGCTGCAGGGCGGCCGCATCGTCGCCGTTACCGGTGCGTGCGGCGGCGTGGGCGCGACAACGATCGCCGCCAACCTGAGTTTTTATCTCGGCGAAGAACTGAAGCGCCACACCATCCTGTTCGATCCGGATATCTACACGGGATCCGCCGCCATGATGCTCGGCGGTCGTGCCGGCACCGGCCTGCGGCTGGCGCTGGAAACGCCGTCACGCATCGACGAGCTGTTCGTCGAGCGGTCGGCGCAGCCGGTTTCCGAACGCCTGTCGGTGCTCGCCGGTGACGAAAAGATCGCCGAAGTCGCCGACGTTGCCGAAGGGGCGGGGCGGGCGCTGCTCGCGGCACTGCGCCGGCGCTACAATTTCGTCGTTGCGGACGTGCCGTCGGCACCGCTGCCGCTGTATCGCGAATTGCTGATGCTGGCGCATCAGCGCGTGCTGGTCATGGACCCGACGCTGTCTTCCATGCGCAACGCATTGCGGCTGCTGGCGCTGCCCACCGGCCCCGAGCAGGTGCGCCGTGCCGTGCTGGTGTTGAACCGGCTCGGCCAGCCCGGTGGGCTGACCCGCGCGCAGATCGAAGAAGCGCTGGAAATGAACGTCGACATCGTCATACCGTACCAGCCGCGTCTGGTCGGCAATTCGGCGACGCTCGGCACGCCGGCGGCGGCCAGTAGCGGCGGTTTCCGCAACGGCATCCTGCATCTGGCGCGCGAGGTTGCGTTCGTCAGCGAAGGCGGCCCGCAGATCAAGATTCCAACGACCACACCGTTTGGCATTGGCAAGCTTCTTGAAAGGTTTGGGAGGCGTCCGCAATGAACGCAAGCCCGATGTTCGGCCGCCGCCGGACCGAAATTGATACGCCGCCGGTGGCGCGCCCGGCCGCCGCCTCGACATCGCCAACGCCGCCGCCGCCGCTGCCGATGCCGGTGCACAACGTGCCGGTATCGATCCCGATCCCGACTTCCACTTCGGACAGTCTTGCCGAACTGCGTTCGCTGGCGCTGCAGCAGCTCGATCCCGCGGCCGCGGCGGCACTGTCGCCCGAACGGCTTGGCCCCGAAATCGAAAAGCTGGTGGCCGATATCGCCACCGAGCGGCGCATTCAGCTCAACGCCCGCGAACAGCGCCAACTCGCCTCCGAGCTGGTCAACGACATGCTCGGCCTCGGCCCGCTGCAGCCGCTGCTGGACGACGAAGGCATCGCCGACATCATGGTGAACGGCCCGGACCGCGTGTTTATCGAGCGCCAGGGCCGCGTTACGCTGTCGAACGTAAAATTCCGCGACGCGCAGCACGTCGCCAATATCTGCCAGCGCATTGCCTCGGCGATCGGACGCCGCATCGACGAGAGCAGCCCGATGGTGGATGCGCGCCTCGCCGACGGCAGCCGCGTCAATATCGTGTTTCCACCGCTGGCACTCGACGGACCCTACGTCTCGATCCGTAAATTCACCCGCCGGAAAATCGATTTTGCCCGCCTCGTGGCATTGGGCTCGATGACGGCGCAGGTCGCGCGCGTGCTGGAAATCGCCAGCCGCTCGCGCCTCAATGTGATCATCTCGGGCGGCACCGGTTCCGGTAAAACCACGCTGATGAATGCGCTGAGCCGCATGATCGATCCGGCCGAGCGCGTCATTACGATCGAGGACGCGGCGGAATTGCAATTGCAACAGCCGCACGTGGTGCGCATGGAAACCCGCCCGCCGAGCCTGGAAGGCAAGGGCGAGGTAACGCAGCGCGACCTGGTGCGCAACGCGCTGCGTATGCGGCCCGAACGCATCATCATCGGCGAGGTGCGCGGCGGCGAGGCGTTCGACATGTTGCAGGCCATGAACACCGGCCATGACGGCTCGATGTCGACGATCCACGCCAACAACACGCGCGACGCGCTGACGCGTATCGAGAACATGGTGCAAATGGGCAATATGGGCCTGCCCAGCAAAGCCATCAAAACGCAGATCGTCGGCGCCGTGGACCTGATCCTTCAGGTGGAGCGCCATCGCGACGGCGGCCGACGGGTGACGCAGGTAACCGACGTCGTCGGCCTGGAAGGCGACGTCGTGATCCTGAACGACATCTTTCAGTTCGAGTTCACCGGCGAAACGCCGGAAGGGCGGCTCTCCGGCGCCTACAAGATCGGTCGCGGGCGCCCGAGTTTCTGGGAGCGGCTGGTGTATTTCGGCATGGACCGGGCGTGGGTCGCAGCGATGGAAGAAGCCAACTGGTAATGCAGAATGCTGGCCTGATTCTGGGCGGCGGCCTGGTTTGCCTGATTGGTCTGGGCGCCACGGGGATGCTGCTGCTGGCCGAGCAGAAGCGCAACCAGGCCTGGGCGCAACGGCGCGAGGAAACGGTCGGGCCGTACCTGAAGCCGAAGAGCACCGGTGGCCCGGCGCTCGTGGTCGCCGTGCGCAATCGCCAGCGCGGCGTCAAGGCGAGCCCGCTGCACCGCCTGTTCAACTGGAAGGAAGAGCGGCGCGAGCAATATCCGATGTCGCTCGGTGGGATCGTGCTGTGCATGCTGGGCCCGTCCGCGGTTGCGGCACTGCTGGCGACGCGCGTGATCGGCGATGTCGGCTGGTTGACGCTGCCGTTTTTCGACCTGCTGCTGACGCGCACGTTCCTTGGCTATTCGGCCGAGAAAGTGTCGCGCACGCTGCTGTCGCAATTCCCGGATGCGCTGGCGATGGTGTCGCGTTCGGTGCGCGTCGGCGTGCCGGTCACGGAATCGGTCCGCGTCGTCGCGCGCGAGGCGCAGTCGCCGACACGTGAGGAATTCGGCAAGGCGGCCGACCAGGTGCAGATCGGGCTCGATCTGGAAAACGCGCTGCTCGAAATGGCCGAACGCAACGACTTGCCGGAATACCGGTTTTTCGCGACCGCGCTGGCGTTGCAAAGCCAGACCGGTGGCGGTCTGACCGAGACACTGGAAACGCTGGCAGACACCATTCGCAAGCGCGAAAATGCCCGCAAGCGCGGTCACGCGCTGGCGTCCGAAGCGCGCACCAGCATCTATGTCCTGGCGGTGCTGCCGATTGTCGTCGGCGCCATGCTTTATGTCATCAATCCCGATTATGTCGGGCTGCTGTTTACCGACAAGACCGGCCAGAAGCTGCTTGGATTGGCGATCGGTATGTTGATCACCGGCCTTTATGTGATGCAGCAGATCATTAAGCGGAGCCTGTCATGAGTGCCGTCGCATGAGTTCACTGCCGTTTTCGCCGGCGTTATTGGCCGCATTGGCCGCGCTGTTCGTCGGCGGTTCGCTGCTGCTGATGCGCGCCCTCGATCAGCAGGACAAGGTGCGCACACGCCTCGCACGGGTCTCCAATCCCGGCCTGCCGGCGGTTATCGACGGGCCGCAGCAGATGGCGGATGGCCGTACCGCGGCGGTGGATGCGGTGGCCAAGCTGGGTTCGGCGCTGGCCCGCAGCGGCCTGTTGCCGGCCGCGACGCGAACCGAATTCGAGGCGACTTTGTCACAGGCCGGCTGGCGCGGCAGCCGCGGCCTCGGGCTGTTCATCGGCTGCAAAGTGCTCGGCATGACGCTGTTGCCAATCCTGGCATACGCGTCCCTGAGCGGCGGCAAGATGGCGCCGATGACGTTCTACGCGACCATCATGGTTGCATTCGCGATCGGACTGCTCGGGCCGGACTTCGTGCTGAAGCAGATGCGCGCCGCGCACCTCAAGAAGGTGGAGCGCGGGTTGCCGGATGCGCTGGACATGCTGGTGATCTGCGCCCAGGCGGGCTTGGCGCTGGAAAACGCGATCGAGCGGGTGGCGATCGAATTCGCTTCCGCCAACAAGGCGGTCAGCGAGGAGCTCGCGGTTTGCGCAAGCGAACTTCGCATTGGCGCGGACCGACGCAGCGCGCTGCTGGCGCTGGGCGAACGAACCGGACTCGATACGATGAAGCGGTTCGCGGCGACCTTGATCCAGACGATGCAGTTCGGCACGCCGCTGACCCATGCGCTGCGCGTGCTGGCGAGCGAGATGCGCACCGACTCATTGACGAGGTTCGAGGAAAAAGCGGCCAAATTGCCGGTGATGCTGACACTGCCGATGATTCTGTTCATTTTGCCGTGCGTGTTCATCGTCGTGGGCGGGCCGGCCGGCGTGCGCATCAGTGGTATGTTCAAGAACATGCACTAGGGGGGCAAATGCACAGCCAAAACAATGCGCGCAAGGCAAAGGCCCTGCGCTGTCTGCTACCGCTGGCCGGGGTTTTCGCGCTGTCGGGATGCGGCATGATGCACCTCGATACGGCCCGCCAGGCGGCGACCTATAGCGAGGCGAATCGGCCGAGCCTGAAGGCGGCCCGAAGCGCACTGGCCGATGGCGAGGCGCAAACCGCGCTCGGTATCGCCAACGGGGTTCTGGTGGCGGAGCCGCATAATGCCGCCGCGCTGGTGGCGGCCGGCGACGCTCAGGTCGCACTCAACAACCGCCTCGACGCGGCGAAATCCTACCGCCAGGCGTTGGCGGCACAACCGGGATTCCTGCCGGCGCGCCTTGGCGTGGGCAAGATGAAGCTGCGCGACGATTTGAAGGGCGCGGAATCCGATTTCCGCGCGGCGGTGGCCTCCGATCCGAAGAACACGGCTGCGCTGACCGATCTGGGCGTGGCACTCGATCTGCAGGAACGCCACAAGGAGGCCCAGGCCGAATACAATGCGGCGCTGGCGCTTAACCCGGACCTGACGGCGGCGCGGGTCAACCTGGCGCTGTCCATGGCGCTGGCGGGCGAAGCGCAAAAGGCGGAGGGAATGCTGGCCGACGCGACCCAGGCCGGCACGGTGACGCCCCGCGTGCGCGCGGATTTCGCGGTGGCGCAGGTCATGGCCGGGCACCCGGACCAGGCCGAGGCTACGCTGCAAGCCGATCTGTCCGCGGACGAAGCGAAGGCCTCCGTGGTGGCGATGGCCGGGCTGCTGCCGCCGGAGGCCACGAAGAAGTAGGAAGTAATACCAACGGCCTTAAATTTTTACCTGTCAAAGGCCAGGGCAGAGCCCTGGCCTTTCTGACCTTAACTTTTGTTGATGCGGTCACGGTGGGCCGCGTATCGGCAAACCATCAGAACGATGGCCGCACAGGACGATGCAAGACCGCCCGGCGCCGCCTTCGCACCGAGAGCCTGCACCCTGGGTGTGGTTTGGTCTGGCGTCCTGCATCATCCTCGCGGCGGCCATTTTCAAAGGCAGCGTCGGCCTTGGTCCCGATATCCCACCCAGGCTGCGCGTGTTCGGTTCGTTTTGGGCCTCGGGCTGGGCCGTGAGCCACGGCCTGAACCCATTCGTGCCCTATGCGCTGTCGCCGGAGACCATCGCGCCCGGCGTGTTCGACATAAACCTCAGCCCGCCCGCTCTGCTGCCGCTGTTTGCCCTGTTGTCGCGGATCAACCCGGCGGAAGCGGCCCGGGCGTGGATCGTGTCGCAAGCTTTCCTTTTCATCCTGGCAACGGGCATCCTGCTGGCGACCGCCCGAACCATCGTTCGCCCCTGGCAGGCATTCTGGATGTTGCTGACGCCTCAGGTTTATGACGGTATCCAGCTTGGCCAGGACTACGGGGTGTTTTATCTGATCGGCGTACTGGGCTGGGTGTGGCTACGCGACGGCCGCCCGCTGGCCGCCGGCCTCATGATCGGCCTTCTGGTGGCGGCGAAACCAAATTTTGCCTTATGGCCGGCCTTCCTGCTGCTCGCGGGCGAGCGCCGGCCCGCCGTCATTGCGCTCCTGATCGCCGCGGGCCTGTCGCTGTTGCCCGCGGCACTCTACGGAACGCAAGTCTACAGCGAGTGGGTTGCCGCAATTGCCGCCGATCGGCACTGGATGCTTACGACGGAAGCTTCCCTGCACGGTGTCGGCGCGCGCCTCGGCCTGCCGCTCGTCGGGACCGTCCTGTCGGTGGTGCTGATCGGCGCGGGGTGTGTGCTGGTTTTACGGCGTCGCCCCTCCTCCATGGCGGCCAGTGGCCTGGCATTGGCGATCGGTATCGTGGCCTCCCCCCTGGCTTGGGCGGACTACCTGGTGTTCCTGCTGCCAGCCTTTGCGGACGGCCAGTGGGGCAAGCCGCGCAACCTGGCGGCGGCCCTGCTGACCGTGCCGTTGGGCGTTCCCCTGCTGGCCATGAAGCACGGGCCCTGGATCGCGACGTTTGGCGGGCTGATTTACCCGGCGGCCTTTCTGTTGATCATCGCCGGCATGGTAGCGCTGATCAGGCCTGATATCCCGGTCGTCGGAACGAGGAACAATTAACCAAAGTTTTTGCTTCTTTTTTCAAAAAGAAGTCCTTTCTTCTTATTTTTTTTGAAAAAAGAACCAAAAAACTTTCATAAATTTGGCCTTGGCCTGGGGTTTTAAGGATGAAATCCCTACTGATCGTCTTCCACACGGCGACCGGCGGCACCGGCCAGATGGCGGCGGCCGCGGCTGCTGCCGCCGAACCGGAGGCGCAGGTGCGCCTTCTGCGCGCCCACGAAGCGGGCCCGGACGATCTGCTGGCGGCCGACGGCTACATTTTCGCGGCGCCCGAAAACCTCGCCGCCATCGCCGGCGTCATGAAGGATTTCTTCGACCGTACCTATTATCCTGTGCTGGGGCGGATCGAAGGCCGGCCTTACGCGCTGCTGATCTGCGCCGGCAGCGACGGGGCGAACGCCGCGCGCCAGGTCGCCCGTATCGCGGCCGGATGGCGGCTGCGGCCGGTGGCAGAGGCGCTGATCGTGCGTACCAAGGCGCAGACGCCCGAGGCGATCCTCGCCCCCAAGGTGATCGCAGCGGCCGATCTGAAAAAGTGCGCGGAGCTCGGCGCCACGCTGGCCGCGGGCCTGGCCATGGGGATTTTCTGAAGACATTCCTTGGGTCACGCGATCGCTTGAGCGGCGCGGGGCGTTTTTATGCCGGCTTTATCCGGTGGCGGTGTGAACCGGATCGCGGCCTTACGCCCCTCGCCCCTAATCAGCCGCACCCGTAACGCCCCAGGTGCGTACCTTGATTGACGTCAATGCGCTCGCCTCGGTTGCGGGCCGCAATGGATCACCAACCGTAACACAACAGGTGCGCTCTTGACCGACGTTATTGTACTCGTGCTCGGCACGGGCTTCATCCTGCTGATGGCCGCCTACGCGGCGCGCTGCGACCGCATCTGAGCCGCGCCCCCAAACCAGGATACACCACATGCTCGACCTTATCATCGGCGGCCTCGTTTCGTTCGGCT
>JAATGE010000267.1 GCA_015654825.1 Rhodospirillales bacterium | reverse complement strand
CGGCCTGGCGCACCAGCGTCGAAAGGCTGCGGAACCGCGCCGCCTGGCGGGCCTGGCGGCGCAGCGATTCGCGGCTCTGGTCCAGCTGGGTGCGCAATTCCTCGGCGCGGGACAGGTTGGTTTCGGCGGCGCGCAGCTTCAGGTCGGCCTCGTGCCGGCGCGCGTGCAAGCCGGTGATGCCGGCCGCTTCCTCCAGCACCTGGCGGCGCTGTTCGGGCTTGGCGTTGACCAGCGCGGAGACCCGGCCCTGGCTGACCATGGCGCTGGAGTGGGCGCCGCTGGCGAGGTCGGCGAACAGGGTCTGCACATCGCGGGCGCGCATTTCGCGGCCGTTGCCGCGATAGACGCTGCCGGCGCCGCGCTCGATGCGGCGGGTCACCGTCAGTTCCTCGTCCTCGCCGAACGGATCGGGCAGTGCCGCCGTGGCGCGCTGCAGCGTGATGGCGACCTCCGCCAGGTTGCGGCTGGCGCGGGCGGAGGTGCCGGCGAAGATCACATCGTCCATTTCGCCGCCGCGCAGGCTGCGCACCGAGGTCTCGCCCATGGCCCAGCGCAGCGCCTCGACGACGTTGGATTTGCCGCAGCCGTTGGGGCCGACGATGCCGGTCAGGCCGGGCAGGATGTCGAGGGTCGCCGGTTCGGCGAAACTCTTGAAACCGGCGATGCGCAGGCGGGTCAGCAGAGCGGTCATGGGTCCTCGGGTCGGTGCCCCGGGGAGGTTCGCCCTTGACCGGTTCCGGCCGCCCCGACCTCAGGTGGTCATCAGGGCGGCGAAGCGGTCGTACGGCATCTCCCCGGCTTGGGCCTTCCCGTTGATGATGAAGGTCGGAGTCGAGTCGATGTTGTATTTCTGCTCGGCCTCGGTCTGCGCCGCCAGCATCGCGGTGCGCAGGCCCTCGTCATTGGTGACCTTGTTGAACAGGTCGCGCGGCATGCCGGCGAGCGCGGCCATTTTCGCCAGCTCGTCCATGGGATCGGCCTGCTGATTGAAGGCCCATTGCGCCTGGCTGGCGAACAGCGCGTCGACGAACGGCAGATAGCGGCTCGGCGGCAGCGAGCGGGCGACCAGGCCGGCCGCCATGTCGAGCTTGTTGCGGGTGTACTCGCGGAACACCCAGCGCAGCTTTCCGGTGTCGATCAGCTTGGACTTGACCTCCGGGTAGGTCTCGGAGGCGAAGCGCGCGCAGTGCGGGCAGGTGAAGGAGAACCATTCCTCGACCACGTTCTTGGCGGTGGCTGACCCCTCGGTGCGCGGGGCGAGGCGCGGGTCGGGGTCCGCGGCGCGCGCCATGATCGGGGCGGCGAGCAGGGCCGAGGTGGCGGCTAGAAAAGTGCGACGCGAGTGCATGGTCGTTTCCCTTGGTCCGGAATTGGCGGGAGCTAAAGACCGCCGCGGCACGCTGCAACTGACATCGCGTTCACATCCGCGGAGGAATCGCAATCGACATATGACGGCCAAATAAACAAAAGTTTTTTGGTTCTTTTTTTCAAAAAAGAACAAGAAAAAGCACTTCTTTTTGAAAAAAGAAGCAAAAACTTTTGTTAAGTTGTTCCGTGTCGTTCATCCGATGTTAGGCGGGCGCCCGGAGACTCGCGTTATGGCGAGTATTTCCTGGAAAGGCGGGTCCGGCGACTGGAACAGCGCCGCCGGCTGGTCGGGCGGGGTTACGCCGGGGGCCGCGGACAGCGTCACGATCGCGGGGGCGGGTGCCTACACCGTGACGCTGTATAATACGGCGCAGGTCGCCAATCTTACGCTGAACGCGCCGGGCGCGCTGTTTTACGATGCGGGGGCACTGACGGTCGGCGGCACCTTGTCGCTGCAGGGCGGCACGCTCGATCTGGCCTACGGCTCGCTGAACGGCGGCACGCTGGCGATGGCGGGCGGCACGCTGCAGGCGAGCGCCGGCCTGTTGAATGCGGTCGCGGTGCAGGGCGCGCTGGCGCTGAACGCGACCAAAGCCACGCTGTTCGTGCAGGGCGGGCTGGCGATGGCCGGCACGGGGGACGTAGGCGCGGGAACGTTGGCCAGGACCGGCACCTACGCGACGCTGGATTGCCTCG
>JAATGE010000004.1 GCA_015654825.1 Rhodospirillales bacterium | reverse complement strand
GGGCTCTGCCCTGGACCCGCTGGGGCCAGTAGGCCCCAGACCCCGATTAGCGCTGCGCGGCTTCTCCTTGGCTTTTGGGCGAAGCCTGTAAATGTCATGGATTTTTCTGGCTTCGCCGTTTCCGCTAACGATTCTTTATTAGTGGGGTCTGGGGACTTGTCCCCGTCGTGCGCAGCACGCCTCCGGCGTGACGGGTCCGGGGCAGAGCCCTGGCCTTCCTGCCCTTATTTTCGCGCCCTGACACGGCCGCAGGAGTCAAGATTTCCGGCGGTTGGTATAACCAAAGTTTTTGCTTCTTTTTTCAAAAAGAAGTGCTGCCTGCCTTGTCCTCCGCGTCATCTCAACGAACGCGCGCTGACGCCCGGCTAGCTGTTTCGCCTGCTGCAAGCTCGATAATTTCCGCCGTGATCTCCTCCTGGCGCACCTGCCGCTGCTGTGTCCGCAATGCGGCAAGCTGGCGGTCGATCTGGGTGTGGGCCGAGGCCATTGCCTCCATGCGCGCCTGGTTTTCCGCCGCGAATGTATGCAGGGCCGCATGGCAAAGCTGCGCGTGCAGGTAGTCCGCGGTCAATTCGCCGAGCAGCGCCTCGGGTGCCAGGTTCAGCAACGGCGGATTGCCACCGCCGGCACGGGCGAAATTGGTTACGTCGAGCGGAAACAGGCGGTTTCGTTCTACACGAATGCTGCTTCCCGGCGCCCAAAGACTAAAGATTGCATCGAGCCGGTCGATCTCGCCGGTCGCAATGCGCTGATACAGTGCCTCCGCGATACGGTCGGCGAGTTTGGGAACCCCCGGCGAATGGGACGGCAGCGCGCTCTGCCACACAGCGGTAATACCGCGCTCCGCGGCGATCGCGGCGCCACGCGTACCGATCAGGAACAGTTCGGAACCCGCGAGGTCAGCGCGCACCGAATCGAGCACGCGCTCGGAAAAAGTGCCCGCAAAACCCTGTTCGGCGCAGAACACCACCAGCGCCGGGTGCCGCGATCGCCCAGCCTCGCCCGGGTGGTCGGTCGGCAGTAACGCCAGCGCGCTGCCGATCGCGGCGGCAATTGTCGCCGCATAGACATCCACGGCGCCGATCTGGCCGCGCGCCTGTTGCGCGCGTGCGGCAGCAATGCCGCGCATGGCGTTCACCACCGCGCCGAGCTGACGAATCCCGTCGATGCGGGCGCTGATGTCGGCGATACGGTCGGTCACGGCGCGGCTGCTTGCGGCGCAACCGTCTGCAAACACGCGGTTATCGTTTCGATGATCAATTTGCGGTTCGCATCGTCCAACGTGCCGGTTGTTTCGATCAGGCGCACCGCGTCCGCCGCACCGCGATCGAGTGCTTCGCGCAGGGCCAGGCGGAACGCCGCCACCAGGGGTAGCGGCAGTTGGTCCAGCAGCCCAGATTGGACGGCGAGCACCAGCGACACTTCCTCAGCAAGCCGCAACGGGGCGTGTTGCTGTTGTCCCAGGATAGCGCGAATGCGGCCGCCGCGCGCAAGTTGGTCGCGCACGCGCGCGTCCGGCATGCCGCCGAAACGGGTGAACATTTCCAGTTCCAGGAACTGCGCATAATCGAGGCGCACCGATTTGGCCGCGTCGCGCAGCGCGTGCGCCTGCGTCTTGCCGCCGACCCGGCTTACGCTGGTGCCGACATCCACTGCCGGCTTCTGGCCTTCGTGGAACAGTTTAGTATCGAGCACGATCTGGCCGTCGGTAATCGAAATAAGGTTGGTCGGGATGTAGGCGCTGAGATTGCCGGCATCGGTCTCCGCAATCGGCAGCGCGGTCAGCGACCCGCCGCCCTTTTCTTTCGAAAGCTTGGCCGCCCGTTCCAGCATTCGCGCATGCACATAGAACACATCGCCGGGATAGGCTTCGCGGCCCGGCGACTGGCGCGTCAGCAGTGCGATCTCCCTGTGCGTGGCAGCGTGCTTGCTCAGATCATCGAGCACTATCAGGGCATGCTGTCCGCGATCGCGGAAATATTCCGCCATCGTGAAGCCGGCGAACGGGGCAATCCATTGTAGCCCCGGCGAACTCGCGGAACTCGCCACGACGACGATGCAGCGCTCCGGCGCCCCCTGGCCGAGGATCGCGTCGATCGCCCGGCGCACGCTGGAGCTCTTCTGCCCGACGCCCACATAGACGCAAATGATGTCGCTATCGCGCTGGTTGATGATCGTATCGACAGCGACCGTGGTCTTGCCGATCGCGCGATCGCCAATAATCAGTTGGCGCTGGCCGCGGCCAAGCGCGAACAGCGTATCGAACACGACCAGGCCGGTCTGCACCGGCTGGGTCACGGCGTCGCGGTCGATGATGGCCGGCGCCGGGCGTTCGATCGGCAGCAACTCGCCCGCTGCGATCGGCCCCTTGCCATCGAGCGGGCGGCCAAGCGGATCGACAACGCGGCCGAGCAGCGCCGGCCCCACCGGAACGCGCACCACATCGCCGGTGCCGCGCACCGTGTCGCCCGCTTCGATCGTATCGACGTCGTCCAGCAGCACGCAGCCGACGCGATCGGGTTCCAGCACCTGAACGAAACCGAACGGGCCCTTGTCGAAGCGCACCAGTTCATCGAGCCGAACGTCGGGGAGACCGGAAACCAGCGCGATGCCGTCGCCGATGCTCTCGACGCGGCCGATCTGTTCCGCACGCGGGCCGAGCTGGGTCGCGGCCAGCTTGGTGCGGGAGTCTTCCAGCCAGGTCATAAAGGAAGGCCAGGGCTCTGCCCTGGACCCGCTGCGGCCTGAGGCCCCAGACCCCCACTCATTGGGGGGAACGGCGAAGCCAGCCGCGCAGCGCTATCGGGGGTCTGGGGCCTCAGGCCCCAGCGGGGTCCAGGGGCAGAGCCCCTGGCCTTCCTATTTCTTTCCACTCTCACGCCCAATCTCCGCACCGAT
>JAATGE010000200.1 GCA_015654825.1 Rhodospirillales bacterium | reverse complement strand
GCCGGCGACAGGCCGCGCTTCACCTGGGTGAAGGCGATCTCCAGCTCCCGCACCGCGTCCTGCCTGGCCTCGTCGATGCGCGGATGCTGGCTCATCGGGTCGATGAACAGGCCGCTGAACAGGTAGGAGAGGCTGGGGTGATTATGCCAGAAGCCGAGCAGGCTCTTCAGCAGGTCGGGTCGGCGCAGGAACGGTGAGTCGGCGGCCTGGGCCGCGCCCATGACGACGTGATTGCCGCCGCCGGTGCCGACATGGCGGCCGTCCAGCATGAATTTTTCGGCGGCGAGGCCGACTTCGCGCGCGGCTTCGTAAAGCTGCTCAGTGCGCTCGACCATTTCCGGCCAGCTTTCCGCCGGGTGGATATTGACCTCGATGACGCCGGGGTCGGGGGTGATCGAGAAGCGGTTCAGCCGCGGATCGTGCGGGGGGAGATAGCCTTCGAGCACCACCGGCGTTGCGAGGGAGGCCGCGGTGTCCTCGATGGCGGCGGCGAGATCGAGCCAGTCCTCCGCGGCATAGAGCGGCGGCAGGAAGATGTGCAGCTTGCCGTCGCGGGATTCGACAGTCAGCGCGGTGCGGATCACGCCCGGCTCGTCGCGGCCGATCGAGGGCGCGTGCTGCGGCACGGGGGCAAGGCCGGCAGGGCCGGCTTGTGCGATGCCGCCGTTGGGCGCCGGCCGGCGGTACGGCTGGCGGGGTGGCAACGCCGGCTGCGGCGCGAACGGATCGGGCTCGACGAAAGCGTCGATGTGATCGGGATCGGCCCAGGGCAGGCTGTCAAGCGGCAGGCGCAGGCCGAGCGGGGAATCGCCGGGGATCAGGAACAAGACGCCTGCGCGAAAAAACCATTTGCCGGATTGCCAGCGGCGGGCGCCGTCGCGCGTCAGACGGCGCAGCGGCAGCACGCTGCCGACCGGGGCGGCGAGGCCCTGGCCGAAGATGCGGGCAAGCCGATCGCGTTCCAGCGGATCGCGGAGCTTGGCGTCGTCGGCGATGACGTTGGCGGGCAACCGGTGTTCGCGCCAGAGATAGTAGTGGATGTCCTCGTAGGCCGGATTGACGTAGGATGGATCGATCTGCAGGCGCTCGGCGAGCGCCCAGGCGAAGCGGGCGGCGTCGCGGGCGGTAGCGCCGGGGTGGTCGTCGTCCGAGGCAAGCAGGGCCGCATCGCGCCAGATCGTTTCACCATCGCGGCGCCAGTGGCTGTACAGCGCCCACCGCGGCAGTTGCTCGCCAGGGTACGTCTTGCCCATGGCCTGCTGGATGGCGGCGCCCGGCGACCAGAGCGGCGTGAGTTTGCGCAGCAGGCGGCCGGCGTAGGCGCGCTTGGTGGGGCCGAGCGCGTCGATGTTCCACTCGGCGCCCTCCATGTCGGTGGCACTGACGAAGGTGGGCTCGCCGCCCATGGTGAGGCGGACATGGCCGTCGATCAGGGCGGCATCGACGCGGCGGCCAGTGGCCAGGATGTCCTGCCACTGGCGCTCGGAATAGGGTTTTGTGACGCGCGGCGTTTCCAGCACGCGCGTTACCTTCATTTCGAACTCGAATGTTACCTCCGCCGGGCCGGCGGTGCCGGAGATCGGTGCCGCGGACGCAGGGTCCGGGCTGGCGGCGAGCGGGATGTGGCCTTCGCCGGTGAGCAGGCCGGAGGTGGCGTCGAGCCCGATCCAGCCGGCGCCGGGCAGGTAGACCTCGGCCCAGGCGTGCAGGTCGGTGAAATCGGCGGTGGGGCCGGCGGGGCCGTCCAACGGTTTTACATCGGCAACGAGCTGGATGAGGTAGCCGGAGACGAAGCGCGCGGCGAAACCGAGATGGCGCAGCAGCTGCACCAGCAGCCAGGCGCTGTCGCGGCAGGAGCCCTGGGCGGCGGCGAGGGTCTGCTCCGGCGTCCAGACGCCCGGTTCCATGCGTACGATGTAGGCAATTCGGTGCTGCACGAGGCGGTTCAACCCGACCAGGCGGTCTATGGTACGCAGGGGACCGCGTGGAATGTCGGCGAGCAGCGCGGCCAGAAGGGGACCGGGCGGATCGATCCGGCGAAACGGGGCAAGCTCCTGCTCCAGCACCGGATCGTAGGTAAAGGGGTGGGTTTCGGCCTGCGGCTCGAGGAAGAAGTCGAACGGGTTGATCGTGGCCATGTCGGCGACGAGGTCCACGGTGACCTCGAAGTGGGTGACCCGGTCGGGAAACACCACGCGGGCCAGGAAATTGCCCTGTGGGTCCTGCTGCCAATTCAGGAAATGCGGGTGGGGCTCGATCTTCAGCGTGTATGCGATGATCGGCGTGCGGCTGTGCGGTGCCGGCCGCAGGCGGATGGTCTGCGGGCCGAGCGTTACTGGCCGGTCGTAGCGGTAGGCGGTGCGGTGGGTCAGGGCCACGTGCAATGTCATGGGGCGGTCGGGGTCATGGGGGCTGTCCGGCTATGGCGGTCCGGCGCGGGCTGTAGCGGCGGTCGCGCTGGGCGGCCAGATGTGTCGGCAGAGGGGTAGCAAGAAGCGTGCGCGGCGTAAGCCACAAACGCGTAAATCGTCGCAGGCGGTGCTGACAGGGGAAGCGGACGGGCGCTATCAGGCGCCATGCACATCGCTCCCCGTTTTTCATCAGTCGTCCTGGCGGCCCTGCTGATCCTGCCGTCGGTATCCCCGGCGGCCGAGGTGACGCAGGCAGAACAGCAGGTCGTTATCGACCATTTTCAAACCATTTTCGTGCTGCCGGCGTTCAACCGCTGGCGCTTCGACGACGCCAGACCGTACCAGCTGGGCGGCCGGGTGGTTTGCGGTCACGTCAATTACCAGAACAGCAACCGCCGCTATGTGGGCAACACACCATTTTATGTCGTGGTGAAGGACGGAAAATACGTCGAAGGCGGGCTTGTCGGAAATTTCATTCAGGATCCCGCGGGCACCATCGGGTTTGCCTACAAGCTGCTTTGCAAGCGCCCCTAACCTCGCGTGCCGGGCTGCCTAGACAGGCGGCTGCCGTTGTTTTAGGCAGCCCCACCTCGTGCGGCCGCGGCGGGTGACCTGCCATTCGCGGATTGCACGCCGTCGCGCATTGTGGGACACCTTTCCACATAATGAAGAATTCCAGGGAAGCGTCTGCCGGCGGGGCCGCGCCGGCATCGAGTTCGCCGACCAGCCAGACGCTGGTGCGGGGGCTGGATGTGCTTGAGCATGTCGCCACCGGACCGGCGGCTCTGGCGGCGATCGCGCGCGACCTGGGACTATCCCGCAGTACGGTGCATCGGCTGGCGACCACGCTGCTGGAGCGCCACTATCTCAGTGCGACGCCGCGTCGCGGCTACGCGCTGGGTCCGAAGCTGCTGCAGCTTGGCAATGTCGCACAGGACCAGATCAGCCTGGTGCGGCTGGCACGCCCCTACCTGGAGGCGCTCGCGGCACGGACCGGCGACGTGGCGCTGCTGGCGCTGCGCCACGGCGACGAAGTCGTTGTCGCGGATCGCGCGGCCGGGCGCAGCCGCCTGCTGCCGAGCGTACGCGCCGGCGACCGGCTCGATCTTGACCACAGTGCGGCGGGCCGCGCGCTGCTGGCGCCCGCTTCCGGGCCGGTTCAGGACGACGCCCCAGGGAATGGCGCCGATCCGCACCAGGCAGGGCAGAATGTGATCACGGATTTGGCAGTCAGCGAACCGGACGTGTGCTCGATCGCAGCCCCGGTGCGTGGGGCGGACGGGGCCGTGCGGGCGGCGCTTTGCCTGAGCGCGGCCGCTTTCTACCTGGATGGCGCCCGGCTCCGCGACGGGACCGAGGAAGTCGCAACGGCTGCGCAACGGATCAGCGAACAACTTGGCTGGCACGTGGCAACCATGCATGTTGGTGAGAAGCCGGCTGACGATCCGGGACGGGACGCGGAACAGGAATTGCTTCCAACACGTCCATCAGATCGTTCGGCACGTTCGGCGGAGATTTCGCCGGGCCGGACGGGCGGAACGGGGACCGATGGGGTGCGGACTGGGCGCGGACGCGGTGCGGCGAGAGCGCCGGGCGGGCGGCGTGGCGAGGAAGACGAGGACCGGATGAAAGGGCGTCCAGCTTGAATTACATCGAACAACAGCGCCGCCCGTGGCGGAATGCGCCCGGCCTGCTGGCAGTTATCCTGCTGCATGTGGTGCTGATCTATGCCCTGGTGAACGGCCTGGGCAAGAACATCATCGAGAAGCTCAACGCGCCGATCGAAACGAAAATCCTGAAGGAAGAAAAGCCACCGCCACCACCGCCGCCACCACCGCCGCCGCCGGATCTGCCGCCGCCGCCGCCGCAGGCCTACGTGCCGCCGCCGGAAGTGGTG
Organism: Rhodospirillales bacterium; assembly: GCA_015654825.1. GTDB lineage: Bacteria > Pseudomonadota > Alphaproteobacteria > Acetobacterales > Acetobacteraceae > CAJCIS01. The sequence continues at coordinate 624 of JAATGE010000200.1, read as the reverse complement.
CTGCCGCCGCCGCCGGCGCAGACCAACGCCATCCAGGCCGTGCAGACCGCGGTGAAACCGGTGTTCACGCCACCGCGCCCGGTTTCGACCGTGCCCGACACCGGTTTCAGCGCGGCGCATATTCTCAGCGGGCCGAGGGATCCGGGCTATCCCGAGCAGTATGCCGATAGTGGCCGCTCCGGCCGCGTGACGGTGGACTGCGTCATCGAAACCGACGGAAGGCCGACCGGATGCAAGGTGCTGAACACCTCCGGCGGCGCGGCGTTCGCCAGCCAGACGATGAGTTGGCTGACCAATCAGGGGCTCAGGTATCGGCCGGCGGTCAGAAATGGCGCGCCGCAGCGGGAGGAACACCAATGGGTGGTGACCTTCCAGGCGCCCGAGTGAGTTTGTAGGGACGAGCCGACCGACGATCATTTTCAACCGGGACCAGGCCGGCGACCCGCAGGGGCGGTGCCAAGGCCCACGACAGGAGAGCGTATGAAAACGAAGAAACTTCCGGCCCTGGTGGCCGCCATGGCATTCGGCGCCGCCAGCCTGGCGCCGTCGCTGGCATTGGCGCAGGCGCCCCCCTCGGCCGCCCCGCCGGCGCCGGTACAGTCGGCACCGATGGCACCGCCGACG
>JAATGE010000167.1 GCA_015654825.1 Rhodospirillales bacterium | reverse complement strand
TCACGCGACTGCGTGCTGCCCACCACGGCCGCAGACCGCCCAGCGCTGCGCCCTCCCACTATCGGGGGTCTGGGGCCTACTGGCCCCGTCGTGCGCAGCACGCTTTCGCGTGACGGGTCCAGGGCAGAGCCCTGGCTTTCCGTACCTTACGTACCAACTGCCGCCCGAAACCGGGCGATCCAGGCGCTGATCGATTCCGGCTGGGTTTTCAGCGCCGTGCGATTGACGATCAGGCGGCTGGTGATATCGGCAATCACCTCGGTCTCGTGCAGGCCGTTGGCTTTCAGCGTGCTGCCGGTTTGCACCAGGTCGACGATCAGGCGGCTCAGGCCAAGGCCTGGCGCCAATTCCATGGCGCCGTTCAGGTGCACTATCTCGGCGCTGACGCCGCGGGCGGCGAAATGGCGGCGGGCGATGTTGGGATATTTGGTCGCCACGCGCACGGTCGACCAGCGACGCGGATCCTCCGCCGGCGCATCGATCGGCTCGGCGACGGAGACGCGGCAGATGCCGATGCCGAGATCGAGCGGTGCGTAGATTTCCGCGGTGTCGAACTCCATCAGCACGTCGGCGCCGCAAATGCCGATCTGGGCGGCGCCGTAAGCCACGAAGGTCGCGACGTCGAACGGGCGCACGCGGACGACGTCGAGGTTCGGGTCGTTGGTGGGGAAGCGCAGGCGGCGGCTGTCTTCGTCGGCGTAGTCGGCGGCGGGTTCGAGGCCGGCGCGGGCCAGCAGCGGGCCGCACTCCGCCAGGATGCGCCCTTTGGGCAGGGCCAGCACGAGTTTGGTAGCGGCAGCCTCGTGGGGCGCGAAGGCGGTTTGGGGGAACGGGGCGGTCATGCGGCGCGCTCGCCATCAATGCGGGTGCGGCGCCGGGTTCAGCCGGCGCCGGCGGCACGCGCGTAGCACGGGGTGGGCGGGGGCGAAAACCCCGCCCGCCACGTCAGCTAGCGGCAGTGACCGGGGTGCCAGCCGCCGCCGGGGCCATAATGACCGGGAATCCAGTAGCAGCCGGGGCGGCGGGGACCCTCGACGACGCAGGCCGACAGGGCGACGGCGGTGCCCAGCATGGCCAGCGCCAGGCCGATCTTGCGGATCATGAAGTGAGCTCCTTTTGAAATTCGTTTGTTGGCCGCGATATCGCGGCATTGTATCGGAATTGTGTCGTCAGGCGCTCGAAAAGCCACGGATCGCGGGGCGTCAGTCGGAAACGCGTTCGATGTCGGCGCCGCAGGCGGAGAGTTGGCGCTCGACCGCTTCGTAGCCGCGGTCGAGGTGGTAGACGCGATTGACAACCGTTTCGCCGCGCGCCGCCAGGCCGGCGATCACCAGGCTCACGCTGGCGCGCAGGTCGGTGGCCATGACGGGGGCGCCCTGCAACGACGCGTCGCCGCGCACGATCGCGCTCGATCCATGCACGTTGATACGCGCGCCCATGCGGTTGAGTTCCGAGGCATGCATAAAGCGATTTTCAAAAATCGTCTCGGGGATCATGGCGGCGCCCTCGGCGACGCACATCAGGCTCATGAACTGGGCCTGCATGTCGGTGGGGAAACCGGGATACGGTTCGGTCTGCACGTCGGTGCCGTGCAGGCCGTTCAGGCGGGCGACGCGCAGGCCGCCCGGCGCCTCGGTGACCTCGACGCCGGCCTCCGACAGGGTGCTCGCGAGGGCCGCCATGTGCTCCAGCCTGCCGCCGCGCAGCAGCAGGGTGCCGCCGGCGATGGCGGCGGCACAGGCGTAGGTGCCGGTCTCGATGCGGTCCGGGACGATCTCGTGGTCGGCGCCGTGCAGCGTGGGGACGCCCTCGATGACCAGGCGGCCGCTGCCGATGCCGGTGATCTTGGCGCCCATCGCGATCAGGCATTTGGCGAGATCGCAGATTTCCGGCTCGCGGGCGGCATTGGCGCGGGTGGTGCGTCCCTGCGCCAGGCTGGCGGCCATCAGCAGGTTTTCGGTGGCGCCGACGGAGACGAACGGAAACACGATGTCGGCGCCCTGCAGGCCCTGCGGTGCGGTGGCGTTGACGTAGCCGCCCTCGAGGCTGATTTCGGCGCCCATCTGCTCGAGGCCCTTGAGGTGCAGATCGACCGGGCGGGCGCCGATGGCGCAGCCGCCGGGCAGCGACACTCGCGCCTCGCGGCAGCGCGCCAGCAGCGGCCCCAGCACCAGGATGGAGGCGCGCATCTTGCGCACGATGTCGTACGGCGCCTCGGTGTTGGTGATGGCGCCGCCGAGCGACAGCACGCGGCCCTCGTTGCCGACGCGATCCACGGCGATACCGTGCTGCGCCAGCAGCGTGGCCATCGTTTCGATATCAGCAAGTTTCGGCACATTGCCCAGCACCAGGCGGTCGTCGGTCAGCAATCCCGCCGCCATCAATGGCAGCGCCGCGTTCTTGGCGCCGCGGATGGCGATCTCCCCGGAAAGTGGCCGTCCGCCGCGAATTACGATTCGATCCATGGGTGAGCTTTCTTGGCTAAGTTAACAAAAGTTTTTTGGTTCTTTTTTTCAAAAAAGAACTTCTTTTTGAAAAAAGAAGCAAAAACTTTTGTATATTTGTTTCGGAGTCATAGCCGCGGCAGCGCTACGCCGCGCTGGTGCATGTATTTTCCGGCTTTGTCCTTGTAGCTGGTTTCGGGCGGCTCGCTGCCCTGCAGGAACAGGAATTGGCAGATGCCTTCGTTGGCATAGATCTTTGCCGGCAATGGCGTGGTGTTGCTGATCTCGATCGTCACCTGGCCTTCCCATTCCGGTTCCAGAGGCGTTACGTTTACGATGATGCCGCAGCGCGCATACGTGGATTTGCCAAGGCAGATCACCAGGATATCACGGGGGATGCGGAAATATTCGACCGTGTGGGCGAGGGCAAAACTGTTTGGCGGGATGATTGCGACGGGGCCGGTGCGCGTTACAAAACTCTCGGCGCGGAAATCCTTGGGGTCCACCACCGCGCTGTCCACGTTGGTGAACAGGCGGAATTCGTCGGAAACGCGGGCGTCGTAGCCGTAACTGGACAGGCCGTAGCTGATCACGCCCTCGCGCTTCTGGGTCTCGACGAAGGGCTCGATCATGCTCTGGGTCTGCGCCATGTGGCGGATCCAGCGGTCTGGCATTACGGGCATGGAACGGATCGACTCGGCGTCATCTCGGCACCCTAGCGCATTTTTCGGGCGTCAACCCTGGCTTGGCGGGGAATTTTTCGGTGTCGCGGGAGCGTCGTCGCGGGCACGGGCCTGGGCCTTGCGGCGGCGCAGGTTCTCGCGCAGCGCGGCCGCCTCGCGCGCCTGGCGCTCGGCCTGCGCGGCCGCTGCCTCGGGGAGCAGGGTGGGACGGGGCTTTTCCGGGTGGTTCATGGGAGCGAGTAAGCAGCCCTTCGCCACGCTTGCAATCTGTGGTGCTGGAAGCTCGTGCAGAATTGGACCATCTTAGTGGTCCAATCCGGAGCTCCGTATGCGTGTTGCCGTCAGTGCCGCCAAGGCCCAGCTCACCGACCTGTTGCGTCGGGCCGAGGCCGGCGAGGACGTAACACTCACTCGCCGCGGCGAGGACGTTGCCCGAATTGTACCTGTGGCCCGCGCGGCAACGCCCGCGGCGCGCCTGGCGGCGATCGATCGCGCCGTTGCCATGGCGAGCCCGGCCCCCGGCCCCACCGCCGCCCGTAGCCAGGACTTTCTCTACGGTGACGACGGCCTGCCGGCGTAGCCGTGGCCCGCATGATTGTAGTCGACACATCGGCGTTGATGGCCATCCTGATTCAAGAGCCGTGCGCAGCTGCCTACCGCGCCATCCTGGCAACCGCGGATCAGCTCATGATGTCCGCGGCCACGCTGGCGGAGTGCCGGGTGGTTGCCGATCGACGGAGGATCGGCGCCGCCATGAGGCTGCTGGTCGATGGCCTGATGATCGCCGTCGTGCCAGTCGACGGGGAAGGCGCGCGCCGCGCCGCGCATGCCTATGCCACCTGGGGTAAAGGCGTTCATCCCGCCGGTCTGAACATACTCGACTGTTTCGCTTACGCGCTGGCGGCGGAACGTGGCGCGAAGCTGCTGTATGTGGGCGAGGATTTCTCGCGCACCGACATCACGCCGGCAACCGGTGGGTCTGCCGGCCTGATCTGCGGCCGCTAGCGCAACGGTTTCGACCCTTCCTGGTGGCTCTCACCGCTATCTTCCTGGCACCACAGAGGGACCGTTGACGCATACGACAGCAAAATGGTTGCCTGGGGTCAGGACCCGCCCGGGGACGCCCGCAGGTTTCAGGCTGGGCAAGTGAGGCGGGCCGTCACCGGAGGGGACCCACCATGACCGATCTTCATGCGCCTGTCGTCACCATGCTCGCCACCGCCATACTCGGCCTGCTGTTTGCCCTGCTGAGCGTGCTGGTCGTGACGACGCGGACCACCACCAAAATCGACCTCGGCACCGATGAGCCGGCGGCGGCCAGCCCGCTGTATGTCGCCGTGCGAAGCCACGGCAATTTTTCCGAGTATGTGCCGCTGACGCTGCTGCTGGTTGGCCTGATCGAGATCCATACCGGCGCCACACTGCTGGTGAAGGTGCTGGCGTTCGGCCTGGTGTTCGCGCGGGTGATCCATCCGTTGGGCATGCGCATGAAGGCGCCGAACCCGTTCCGCGCCGGCGGCTTCGTGCTGACCGTGCTGATTCTGGCGGTGGCCAGCATTAAAGCAATCATGCTCAGCCTGGGTTGATAGGGGCGCAGCGCACACGGGGCCGGGCGCCAGGCTCCGGCGTGACGGGCCCAGGGTAGAAGCCCCATAGGCGCCAACATAAGGTTGGAAAGGCCAGGGCCCTGCCCTGGGCCCGCTGGGGCCTGAGGCCCCAGACCCCC
>JAATGE010000225.1 GCA_015654825.1 Rhodospirillales bacterium | reverse complement strand
TCCCGGCCGGCAAAGAATTTTTCCAGCGCCGCGCTGAATAATTTTTCTTCCGGCGCCGCGAGCCGGAACAGGGTCATGCAGGAGCGGAATTTCAGCGCGTCGACCGGACCAAAGATGCGGACCGCATCGCCGTGCGGCGCCGCAAGAACCAGCCCCGTCAGTTGGCGCAGCCGGTCACCCAGCACCGGATGCGCCAGATAGGCCCGTGCCTCCTGCAACCCCGGCAACGCGAAACGCTGTGCCGTCGGGCTGGAGCCGAGGCCGGCTATTTGCGGAAAGACGAACCACATCCAGTGCGACTGCTTGGTTCCGCCGGCGAGCTCCGCGCGCACCTGGTCGATGCAGTCGCGCTGCGCCGTGACGAATATCGCCGGGTCGAAGCGCTGCGTCACGGTCGTACCATTCCCGGCTCGTCCGCCGCGTCGGCCTCGAGAATGCCGCGCAGTTCCTCGGCCACCTGCTGGCTGTTCTGGATCAAGGCCGGTTCGTCATTGGCGTAGGCGTGGGTTTCCCGCAGCGAGCGCTCATCGCGTTCCTGGAACAGTTGCACCGTGCGCTGCGCCTCGTCCCCCGCCACGCCGAGTTCCTCCAACACCATTTCCGAGAGGCGCAGGCTGGAGAAATAGGTGTCGCGAATGAAGCCGCTGATGTCGAGATCCATCAGCAGGTGCGCGTGGCGCCGGTTGCGCGCGCGGGCGTAGATCGCCAGGTTCGGAAAGTTGCGTTTCGCCAGTTCCACCAGGCGCAACGCGGTGTCCATGTCGTCGACCGCGACGACCAGGACGCGCGCGGTTTCCGCGCCGGCCGCGCGCAGCACATCGAGCCGCGTCGCGTCGCCGAAGAAGGCGCGGGTGCGAAAGCGGCGCAGCACTTCGAGCTGTGCCGTGTCCTTTTCCAGCGCGGTGAAGGCAATGCGGCGCAGCGCCAGGATGCGGCCGAGGATCTGGCCGACGCGGCCGAAGCCGCAAATGATTGCCGGGGTGGGGCCGTCGTCGATCGTATCGTAAACCGGGGGGGCCTTCCTTCCCAGGCGCGGCATGACCAGCCGTTCCGACAGCGCGAACAGGATCGGCGCGACCAGCATGGAAACCGCGATCACCAGGTTGGCCATGTCCTCCTGCGATTGTTCCAGGGCACCGCTGGTGACGGCGGCTCCGAACAGGACGAAGCTGAATTCGCTGCCTTCGGGCAGCGCCAGGGCGAAGCGCAGCGAGCTTTTGACTTCGTTGCGTTTGACCATGCCTACGGCGAATGCGATCGCCACCTTGACCACCACAAGCACGACGACGCCGCCGGCGATCAGCCAGGGATGGCTGAGCAGCAGGGACAAATCCGCGGCCATACCGACCGAAATGAAGAAAAAGCCGAGCAGCAGCCCCTCGAACGGTTCCACGTCGGCCTGCAGCTCGTGCCGGTAGTCGGAGTCCGACAGTACGACGCCGGCCATGAAGGCGCCGAGCGACATCGAAAGCCCCGCCCAGTCCGCCAGCGCCGCGGTCGCTGCGATCAGGAACAGCGCTACCGTGGTAAAGACCTCCGGCGTTTTTGCGCCACCCACGAGGCGGAACATTTGTGGCACCAGCAGGCTGCCGCCGAGCAGGATGACCGCGATGGCGCCAAGGCCCTTCAGCACATCGAGCCAGGGCACGTGCGTCGGCAGCACGTGCTGGGCCAGCAACGGCAGCAGTGCGACGGCCGGAATGAACGCCATGTCCTGGAACAGCAGGACGGCGAACGCGTCGCGGCCGGCGGTGCTGCTCATCAGGTCGCGTTCCGCGAGCATCGGCAGCACGATGGCGGTGGAGGAGAACGCCAGACCGAGGCCGAGCACCAGGCAGCCGGTCCAGGAAATGCCGGTCGCATGGTCGGTCAGCAGCAGCAGGCCGCCCAGCACCACCGTGCTCGGCACCAGTTGGCCCAGCCCCAGGCCGAAAATCGTTTTGCGCAATACCCAGAGGCGATGCGGCCGCAGTTCCAGGCCGATCAGGAACAGCAGCATTACGACGCCGAGCGCCGCGACATCGGCGATCTGGTCCACGCCGGTCACCAGGCCGAGCCCGCCCGGCCCGACCACCACGCCGGCCACCAGGTAGCCGACGATGCTGCCGAACCCGAGGCGGCGGGACAGCGGGACGGCAATCACTGCCGCGGCCAGCAGGGGCACCAAGGTTGCGAGCATAAGACCCCCTTCCGTCGCGCCTGTGGCGCATGCCGTCCGGCTTACGCGGTGACCCCGGGGTGGGGCCAGAGGCGCGCTGGCCGGGCCTGCGGGCAACTTCCCCTTGAAGCAGGTTAGCCCGCAACCTACCTCGCAGGCTGCCTGAGATGCCCAATGGGGTCCCGGGCGCATCGGGCCGGCCCGCATAGGGCGGCCGGCCTTAAACCTTGCTGTACCAGGAGGTTAGCAACCCATGACGTACGATTTTGCACCGCTTTTCCGCACCGCCATCGGCTTCGACCGGTTGGCCCGCCTTGCGGACACCGCCGCCTCGGCCGTGGCGCCATCCTACCCGCCCTATAATATCGAGAAGACGGGTGAGGATACCTACCAGTTGACCGTTGCCGTTGCCGGCTTCTCGCAGGACAACCTGGAGATCACGGTGCAGGACAACACGCTGGTCGTCGCCGGCCGCCAGCCCGAGGGCGCCGCGAAGGCGGAAGTGCTGTATCGCGGCATTGCCGGTCGCGCGTTCGAGCGCCGGTTCGTGCTTGCGGACCACATCGTGGTGGAAGGCGCGGACCTGAAGAACGGCCTGCTGCATGTCGGCCTGAAGCGCGTGGTGCCGGAGGCGCTGAAGCCGCGCCGCATCACGGTTGGTAGTGGCACGCCCGTCATCGCCAACGACGCCAAGGTAATCGAAGCCAAGGCAGCGTAAGCCGGTGGGTTCTGGGGGGCACGCCCGCCCCCCAGCGCCTCGCACGAAGCCGGAAGCCCGTGCAGACGATTCCCGCCGCGCAGCGCTTATGACGGCGGCGGCACGCCGTCGGGGGTCCAGGGGCAGAGCCCCCTGGCCTGTTTAAAACTTAAAAAAGCTTTCCGCCGCCCCCTTAGCCCCCTGCTTCTTGGCGATCTCCGCCTCCGCGCGCGCGATCTCGCCCTGCAGGTCGGCGATGTAGTCCCGCAGGTCCGCGACGCTCAGCGGCTCCAGCGGCGGCTTCTCCAGCAGCACATGCTTTTTCGGCCGAATTTCTTCTTCATCCAACATGATATCCACCTTGACCCACCCCCGGGGCGCGGCCCATATCCGCCGCTCACTCGAGAGATGATGGCGTGCCCCCGCACCGGGCCAGGCCACCCTGTGCCGCCGGCGTGAACGCAGACAACACGGGATTGGCGGATCGGGGAAGCCCCGGAGCGGTCGTAATACACGCCGAAGGAACGCCACATGACCCTGCCCCTGATGCCCAAGGCCACCGCGGTGTGGCTCATCGAGAAGACCGCGCTGACATTCGTGCAGATCGCGGATTTTTGCGCCATGCACCCGCTGGAGATCCAGGCGATTGCCGATGGCGAGGTCGCCCAAGGCATCGTCGGCTATGATCCGGTTGCCAACAGCCAGGTGACGGCGGCGGAAATCCGTCGCTGCGAGGCCGACCCCAACGCGCGTCTGCGGCTGATGCCGACGACGATCCATGTGCCGAAGAAACAGAAGGGCGCCCGCTACACGCCCGTGGCCAAGCGGAACGACCGGCCGGACGCGATCGCGTTCCTGCTGCGTAACTATCCGCATCTGTCGGATGCGCAGATCGTGAAGCTGCTCGGGACGACGAAGGACACCATCCAGAAGGT
>JAATGE010000206.1 GCA_015654825.1 Rhodospirillales bacterium | reverse complement strand
GGCCTACTGGCCCCAGCGGGTCCAGGGCAGAGCCCTGGGCTTTGACAGGTCAAAATTTAAGGCCGTCGGTATAATAGGCCGCGATCGACGCGAGGGTTTCGTTCGGCAGCGTATCGCCCGCATGGCCGCGTGTCTGCACGTCAAGCATCAGGTCGAACCACAAGACAGCTGTCAGAAACGCGGCCCCGGCAGCGGCACATGCGTGCATGGCGAATGCAGTCCCTTGTCCGGTCGGGCCGCTGTTATGCGCTCGCAGCGGGCGCCACACCAATTCTTAAGCCGGTGGCGCGAGTGTCCCGGGGGGCCTACCGCGCGCGGGTGGGCGAAGGGACAGGCATGACGGTACGGCTGCGCATTATCCTCGCCTGCCTGGTGTTCATTGCCATTTGCGGCGGGATGGCCGCCAGCGCGTGGCGCAGCCAGCAGCGGCTGAGTTCGCTGGCGATCGATCTTTATGACCATGGCTTCGTTGCGCAGGATTTTCTTGGGCGCGGCGCGGTGGCGTTCGAGCGGTTCGCAGCGCGGCACGGCGATGGGCCGGTGACGGCGGCGGAGCGCCAGGGGGTGCTGAAGGAAATCGGCGCCAGCCTGGATGTCGCGGCCTCGCGCGCGCTGTCGGCGAAGACCCGCGCCGTGCTGGATGGGGTACGCGGCGGGCTAGCGGCGCTGGAGGCAGCACCGGCGGGCGCCGTGGCGCCCGCCATGGCACATGTTTCCGACGGGCTCGCTCATGCAGCGCACCGGTTTTCCAACGACGGGCTGGCCCAGCGCGATGCCGCGGATGAGGCCGCCGGCGCAGCGCGGCGGCTGTTGGTGTTGATCCTCGGTGCCACGCTCGCGGGCGCCGCGGCCACGGGCGTGCTGCTGATGCGCGGGGTGGTGCCGCCTTTGCGCAAGGCGGGAGCGACGATGGCACGGCTGTGCAACGGCGATGTAGCGGCCGAGGTGTGGGGCGCCGCACGGCGCGACGAAATCGGCGATCTGTGCCGATCGATGAGCGTGTTCCGCCAGGCGCTGATCGATAATCGCCGGATGGAGGCGGAGACCGCGCAGCTCAGCGACGCCAGGCGGGTTCGCCAGCAGGCGATGGTGACGCTGGCGCGACAGTTCGACACGGATGTGAAGGCGCAACTCGGGTTGGTCGGTGGTGCCGTCGGCAGGCTGCAGGACACCGCTACAACGTTGACCCAGCGGGCTGCGCGGATGACCGATCGGTCGGCCCGGGTTGGGGAGCTTGCCGACGGGGCCGCGGTCAGCGCGCGCGGCGTCGCCGCGGCGGCAACGTTGCTTGCCGCAACCGGACATGAGATCGCCGGTGTAATCGGGCAGTCGACGGTGGCGACGCGGGCGATGCTGGTGGAAGCGGAGCAGGCGCGCGGGCTGGTGGACGAACTCGGCAGTGTAGCCGCCGGCATGGGATCCGTGGTGGAGTTGATTTCGGGTATTGCGGGGCAGACGAATTTGTTGGCGCTTAACGCAACGATCGAGGCGGCCCGCGCGGGGGAGGCGGGCCGTGGCTTCGCCGTGGTGGCGAACGAGGTGAAGGCGTTGGCGGCGCAAACCGCGCACGCCACCAAGGATATTGGCGGTCGGATCGGCGCGGTAAGAGAGAGCGCGGGCAGGGCCATGGGGCTTATCCATGCGATGACGGAACGGATCGGCGCCGTCGAGCATAGCGCCATAGCAATCGCCCAGAGCGTGCAGCGGCAGGGTGCCGCGACCGACGAAATACACCGCAATCTGCAGGCGGCGGCGAACAGCATCGCCGAAGTGGCCGGCGGCATGGAGGAATTGCGCAGCGACGCCTCCGAGAACGCCGGGGCATCGGACCAGGTGTCGGCGGCGGCCACCGACGTGCAACATCGCTCGGGCGCGTTGCGCGACGAGGTGGAGTATTTCGTGACGGCAACGGATGAAGCGAACGACTGGCGCAGTTTCCGCCGCTACGATTGCGACATGGCGCTGACGATCACCCGGACGGACAAGCCGCCGATAGCGGCACGACTGCGCAACGTGAGCCGCGGTGGCGCGGCGATTGCGTGTCTGGAAGCAATCGAGGCAGGCGGCGAGTGCCGGGTGGAAGGCCTTCTGACGACGCCGGTCGCGGCCCGCGCCGTGCAATGGAGCGACGGCGTGCTGCGGGTGCACTTCAGCCAGGACAACGATGCACAGAGACAGCTTGGCGCATTCATTGCGCACCGGTTTGCCGAGCGAAACGCGGCGTGAAGCAGGCCAGGGGGCGCTGCCCCCTGGACCCCCGTCGGCGTGCCGCCGCTGTCGTTAGCGCTGCGCTGCGGGAGTCTTTTGTACAAAGATGCGGGCTGCCTGGCGCTGGCAATTCGCTCAGTGTCGATGCCAATCCCGGAAAAGATAAATTGGGGCCTGAGGCCCCGGACCCCGATAAATGGGGGGAAATGGCGAGGCCTGAAAATCCAAATCGCTTGCTGACTTCGCCAGGGAGACGGTGACAAAGCCGCGCAGCGCTCATGGGGTTTGGGGCCTACTGGCCCCAGCGGGTCCAGGGCAGAGCCCTGGCCTTCCTTTTTCACGGTCCCGGCACGCGGCAAATGCGAAACAGGCCGGGCCGCTGTACCTCAATATTGGCCATCATCCCACGATCTTCGTGGTTAAGGACATGGCAGTGGAACATGAAATGGCCGACGATGTGCGGATCCGTAAACGGGATCAGCAGTTTTATTTCACCCCGTGCAGGCACTTCGACGTTATCTGCGAAGCCGCCGAATTCCTGCGGTTGATGGTTGATTTCTGTGACCTGGAACGCGACCTGGTGGATGTGGAATACGTGGAAATCGTCAGTGGTGTTGCGGATCGTCCATTCCTCGATGCTACCCAGGGGCGCGATGAAATCGGTGCGCGCCGGATCGAAGCGGCGGGAGTTGATCGTGAATTTCGTCGCATCGACATTCTCCGCGAACACCACCAAGCGGCGCGCGTCCACAGGACTTCGGCGCAGATCCTGCTGGTGCGGAAAGATTGGCGCGGGTAATGGGGCGGTGGGCGGTGGGCTGGCAAGCGTGACGCTGCCGAGGGTGCGGCGGACCGAAAAGCCGGCGCCGCTCCCTGTGGGCACGCCGGTGGCCAGTAGCGGCGCAGTGCCGACGGTCGTTTTGGTCACCAGGACGTCGAGCCGCGAGGCCGGCATGATCGTGAGTGTTTCGGCATCGGTGCCTTCGGTGGCGGCCAGTCCGTCGCGACCGACGATGCGCAGGGTGAGGCCGGGGGCAGCCAGGTGGATCGTGAGGTTGGCGCCCTGATTGCTGATGCGCCAAAGCTCGGTGCCGCCGGGCGGTAGCGTATCGGCCCAGTTGGCCTGGCCGTCGATCGAAACGACGCGGCAATGCAGCGCGGTTTTCAATTCGTCGCCGGTGCAGCCGGGCACGGCCCAATCCTTCAGAACCACGAGTTTTTGCGGTATATCGGCCAGGGACTTGAACTGCGCGGCGAAGCCTTCGATCAGCAGGGCGCCGGAAAGGCCGGCCATGACATGCGGCTCCGCGGCGCCGAACGCATGGTCATGGTACCAGAACAAGCCGGACGGATGGCTTGGCGGAATGCGGATGTCGTAATCGAAATAACCGTCAGGTGGCACCAGAATGTGCATGTTGTCGCCGTGGCCGGAGGGTGACACGCGCATGCCGTGGAAATGCAGGTTGATGCCGTCTGGCATGTGATTGATGAGGTGCAGGCGCAGAAGGTCGCCGGGATGCAGGCGCAGTACGGGGCCGCCGTAGGCCAGGTTGAACGCGGCACCGGGAAATGTGATGCTGCCGATATGAATTGTCTGTGGGGCCGCGGTCAGTGTCGCCTGCAACAGGCCGTTCCGTGCGCGCAATTCCGGCAGGCCGCCAAGGTCGATCTTGTCGAAACCAGCCCCACGAATGGGATTGTCGCCGGGGGCAAGCAGGAGCAGAAGCGGCGCGACGGCGAGGACCAGCAATCCAGCCAATCGAACCATGCGCCCCGCAACGCCGGTTTGCGGCATGGAAGGGAAAGCCTTCGGTTTGTGCATGTTGGAGTAGGGAATAGAAACTTACTGGACCGTGACAGCCAGTTTCATGCTGGGGTGGATATGGCAGCGCACCAGGAATTTGCCGGTCTTGTCGAACAGCACATCCACTGCCCCGCCGGGCGGCTGCACACCCATGTCGCGGGCATTGTCGTCGTCGTCGCCGGTCTGCACCAGGATGTTGTGATTGACGTCGTCCTGATTAAGGAATTTTACGTGATCGTTGGCGTGAACAGTGATGTCCGTTTCGCTGAACGCCTGGCCGGCCTGCACGATCGTAGTGACGGCGGCGCGCGCGGGCGGCGCCAGCAACGCGAGCGCTAATATGGTCAGGAGGAACGGCTGGTGCATGCGGGTTCTTTCATGATGGCGGAAGCTCCGGCTTAGAAATGCCAGGCGGCCCAAAGACTGAGGTACAGCGTGTTGTTGTTCGAGGCGCCCTGGGTCTGGCCGTCGAAGCGCGTGTAGAACACGTATTGCGCGGCGAGCCTGAGATTACCCCACCCGATCAGCGACCAGGGTTTGCCGAACGGAACGTAAGCGACTTCGAGCAGGGCGCCGCTGCTGTCCGGGCTGCCGGTTGGGGTGGGCCAGTAGGCCGCGTTGTTTGTTCCGGTCGTGCGGAACAATTGCGCGGATGGCGTGACGGTGGCGGCGATGCTGTATGAGATATCGGCGCGCATGGTCGTAAGATCGCCGTGGTGGCTGGCACCGGACAATGCGGCGCTGGCCCCGAGATCCTGGTCCTCGTGAATGATCGTCGCGTGGGTGGAGATGACATCGCTGGCGACTTTTTTCGGTGAGAAGGTAAACTGCCAGTTGGCGTCGGCCGCGATGTCGGTAAAATGATCGGCCTGGCCGCTGGGCGAGAGGCCGCCGGGCAGGATGTTGGCAACGATGCCGTAGCTGCCGACTTCCCAATTGCTGCGCCCGAGATCGTGCTGCAATGCCAGGCGCCAGTAAGGCGCGGTATCGACCACGCTGTCGGTGCCAGCGACCGGTACGGTGCCAAGGGCATTGCGGATGTCGCGACCGAGGCCGCGGTAGAGGTCAACTTCGGTGTAGACCCAGTCGTTCCACATGACGTAGCCGCCAAGCCCGACCACGGTTTCCGCGAAACTGCCATCGATGCGGGTGGCAGCGGTGGGCGTGGGCGCGAGGCCGGAGCTATTGTAGGGAAAGCCCCAGGTAGGCGTGGAATTCCACAAATCCTGCACCGTGGGGTTGTTGTTCAGCGTCAGGCCCCAGACGCTGTCGATGCCGAAGATGTGGCGTTCGCGCGCGTAACGTATATCCGTATTGTCGATCTGCGGCTGGCGGGCGACGCCGTCATAGGTGATTTGGGCGAACGCGCCGAGATGGCGGGCGATGGCGCCGGCGTAGTAGAGTGAGGCTTGATCGAGGGCGAAATTGTCGTTGTCGGCAAACCAGCGGGCGGCCCCGCCGGACTGGCCTTTTTCAGTGTGGTTGAAGGAGCCGTAAATGCTGGCGGCGATCGGCGGAAAATGCGATTTGCCATCGCTGGCGACGTAGCCATTCAGCTTGAAGGCGCGGCCGAACGGGCGTAGTTGCGGGCCGAAGGCGCCCACATGACAGGCGGCGCAAGGCTGGCCCGTCTGCTCCGCAAAGCTGGGTACGGCGTGGGCCCGGTGGGTGACGAGAAGTGCCAGCAGCGCGAGCATCTCGGTGAGGCGGCGCGGCGGGCAATGGCGTGTGGTGCGATCGGTCATGCTGTTCCTGCATGCGGCGGCGATGCAGGCTGGCATGGAATGATTAATCGAATGACAGCGATAGAGCGGCCACGCGGCATGTACTTGTCGTGGCGGGGCGTGCGGTTTGGCGGAACACACGTAGCATTTCCGCCCCCGTGTAGAACCGGTGAGACCGCGGCCTTGTTTCGCTGAAATAAATGGCGCGACAAAGTTGTTTCGGTCTTACTTGCGCAGTCGTCGCTGCGCGCGGTAGGTAGGCGCGCAACGGGAGCGCGACGATGCCGGGCAGGACGTTGATGTGGACCGGCGCAGCCGGGACCCTCGATTTCGGAACCCCGGGGAACTGGACCAATGCCGCGACCGGGAGAGCGGCGAAAAATCCGCCGGGTCGGTTCGCCACGGTGGAGTTGCGCGGCAGCGGCAACATTTCGGGCAGCGGGACCGTGGCCGTCATTGACGTGACCGGCGACGCCAACACGACGTTCCTGCTCTCCGATGCAAATTTGGCGGCCCGCACGGTAACCATCGGCAGCAATGCAAATGGCGGGACCTTCGCGGTAGGCGGCGGCAGCACTTTGTCGGCGAACGGCGCGGCGCTGAATATCTCGATCGGCTCGCCGGTCGGCGATCCCTTGCTGTGGATCGGCCGCAATGGCGGCCCAGGTGCCGCGCTCGTGGCACTCGGGGGCGGTACGCTTCATGTCGGGTCGGCCCAGGGTGCCGGTGGCTCCATCGATGTGGACACGGGAGGAAGTCTGACCGGCGGGCCTCGCGCGCTCATCGAGGTTGGCGCGAACGGCGGTGGCGGCGACGGTACGGTCGCCGGGGGCGTAATCGCGATCGGCGGCATGCTGGAATTGGGCGTCGCGGGCGGGGCCGCGCTTTTGAAGGTTGAGGGGGGCTCGATCTCGGCTGGCGTCTTGGTGATCGGCGCACAGGCAGGCACTGGAACGTTGTCCGCCGATGGGGGGATCATTTCCGCCGGCTTACTGGAAGTCGGGGCCGCCGGCGACGGGTCGCTCACCGGCGACGGGCTGACCATGACAGTCGGGCACGCCGGCCGCGTTGGACTTTCCATTGCAAGTACCGCTGGGTCGTCGGGAATACATCCCGACGAGGGTACGATC
>JAATGE010000427.1 GCA_015654825.1 Rhodospirillales bacterium | reverse complement strand
CAGCGGAAGCACCTCTCCGCGCACCGGCAACGCGACACCAAGACCTTCCCCGCGCGGATAGCGCACCGCGGACGGCCGATCGCCGATCGAGGCCGCGGTCGCCACCATGTGCACGAGTTCAGCCTCGTCGCTCGGCGCCATCAGCACCATGCCCGGCAGGCAGCCGAGATAGGAAAGATCGAAGCTCCCGGCATGCGTCGCGCCATCGGCGCCGACCAGGCCTGCGCGATCGATGGCGAAACGCACCGGCAGGGTCTGGATCGCGACGTCATGCACCACCTGATCGTAGGCGCGCTGCAGGAATGTACTGTAGATGGCGCAGAATGGCACCAGCCCCTCGGCGGCGAGCCCGGCGGCGAACGTCACGGCGTGCTGCTCGGCAATTCCGACGTCGAAACAGCGTGCCGGAAATCTCTTTGCGAACTTGTCTAGGCCGGTGCCGCTCGGCATGGCAGCCGTGATGGCGACAATCTTTTCGTTCTGCTCCGCTTCGGCGATCAGCGCGCCGGCGAATACGTTCGTATAGCTCGGCGGCCCGGCCGGCGCTTTGACCTGCTCGCCGGTAATAACATTGAATTTCTGCACGCCATGGTATTTGTCGGGCGAGGCCTCCGCCGGTCCGTAGCCATGGCCTTTCCGGGTGACGACGTGCAGCAGGATCGGGGTCGTTTCGTCGGCATCACGCACATTGCGCAGCACCGGCATCAGGTGATGCAGGTTATGCCCGTCCACCGGCCCGACGTAATAAAAACCCAGCTCCTCGAACAGCGTCCCGCCGGTCAGCATGCCGCGGGCATATTCCTCCGCGCGCTTGGCCGTGCGCTCCAGCCCCCAGGGGAATTTCTTCGCCAGCCGCCCGGCGATTTCGCGCAGGCTCAGGAACGAATGGCTGGAAATCAGCCGCGACAGATAGGCACTCATCGCGCCCACCGGCGGCGCGATCGACATTTAGTTGTCATTGAGTACGACGATCAGCCGGCTCTTGCGGGCGCCGGCGTTGTTCATGGCCTCGTAGGCCATGCCGGCGCTCATCGCCCCGTCGCCAATAACGGCAACCACGTGGCGGTCCTTGTGGCCGTTCAGCTCGTTGGCCACGGCGAAACCCAGGCCGGCGGAAATGCTGGTGGAGCTGTGCGCCGCGCCGAACGGGTCGTAGTCGCTCTCCGACCGCCGCGTGAAGCCGGAAAGGCCGCCGGCCTGGCGCAGCGTGCGGATGCGGTCGCGCCGGCCGGTCAGGATCTTGTGGGGGTAGGCCTGGTGGCCGACGTCCCAGATCAGCTTGTCCACCGGCGTCTCGAACACCGCGTGCAGCGCCACCGTCAGTTCGACAACGCCGAGCGACGCGCCGAGGTGGCCGCCCGTGGTGGAGACGACATGGACCGTCTCGGCGCGCAACTCCGCCGCCAGCTGTTCCAGCTGCTCGATGGAGAAATTGCGCAAGTCGGACGGCACCCGAACGCGGTCCAGCAGCGGCGTCAGCGGCCGCCCGGCCGGTGTTACGCCCACGACCGGCGCGGCACGTTTGGCGGTGTTGGCCTCGCCCAGCCGCTCCGTGAGTTCCTTCATGCGCGTTCTAGCTCCTGCGTGAGACAGCCCAGGCCGCGAGCGCGCGCAGCCGGTCCGCCTCGTCCCCGAAATGCTCCAAATGGTTCGCCGCCTGCTCCGACAACATGCGCGCCTGCGTTTTCGCGCGCTCGACACCGAGCAGAGTGACAAATGTGGCCTTGCCGGCGGCCTGGTCCTTGCCGGCGGTCTTGCCCAGCTCGTGCGCCGTGCCGCTGGCGTCCAGCACGTCGTCGGCAATCTGGAACGCGGCGCCCAGATCCCGGCCATAAGCGGCAATCTGTGCCCGCACCTGCTGCGGCGCGCGGCCCAGAATGGCGCCGGCCTCGGCGGAATACTGGATCAGGCGGCCGGTTTTCAGCGCATGCATGCGGGCCACCTGCGACAGGGTCAGCGCCTGCCCCTCGGCCGCGATATCGATCATCTGGCCGCCGGCCATGCCCCGCGCGCCGGCCGCGTTGCCCAGGGCCAGCACCAGTTCCGACCGCGCGGCAGGATCGGAATGCGTGTCGGGCTCGGCCAGCACCTCGAACGCGCGGGCCTGCAATGCGTCGCCCGCCAGGATGGCGGTTGCCTCATTGAAGGCGCGGTGCGTGCTGGGCTTGCCACGCCGCAGGTCGTCGTTATCCATCGACGGCAAGTCGTCGTGCACCAGGCTGTAGGCGTGCAGCATTTCCACGCTGGCGGCGACACGGGCCGCGCAGGTCTCGGACACGCCGAACAGGCTGGCCACATCCATGACCAGGAAGCCGCGCAGCCGCTTGCCGCCGCCAAGTGTCGCGTAGCGCATGGCGGCATACAGCGGCGCATCCAGGCCGTCGGACCCGGGCAGCAACACTTCCAGCGACGCCTCAATGGTTTCGGCGCGCTCGGCCAGCGCGGCGAGGAGCATCTCTTCAGTCATGATGGCGTCAGCCCGCTTCCTTGGGCCCTACGTCCCTCAGCACCAGGCTGCCGTCGGCCTGCGCCACGATGGCCTGCACACGCGCCTCCGCCTCGGCCAGCTTGGCCTCGCAGTGACGGCGCAGCGTGGTGCCGCGCTCGTAGCTGCCGATGGCGTCCTCCAGCTTCTGCTGCCCGCCTTCCAGGCCGCGGACGATGCGCTCCAACTCGGCGAGCGCGTCTTCGAAACTGAGGCCGGCGAGGGAATCCGACATTCATGTAACCCGTAAAAGGGGGTCTGATTAGCCCTCTGGCAAGGTTTGGGGAAGCAGCGGGGTGTGCAGATGGCGGCCGGTGTTGCACCGCCGCATCGGGGGCACGCGGAAGTAAGTGAGGTAAGGCCAGGGCTCTGCCCTGGACCCGCTGGGGCCGTAGGCCCCAGACCCCACTTTTTTCGGTTCCGAGGCTGGGATCGACAACGTCGGCGCCTGCGCGCTTTGGCGGGCCCCGGCTGGCTCGATGGCGGATGCCCTTACCAGCAAGCAGGACTGCGGCTAGGGCGTTATTTCGTATATCGTTCCAACGCCGTTTGCGCCGCCTTCAGACGTGGTGCCGAACAGGTTTCCGGCCGCGTCTCGAGCCAGACCGCCATAAGGGAAGACGCCATCGCTGCCACCCAGGAACTCGTACAGGATCGTCTCCGTCCAATTGGACTGTCCGGTCGTCGGAGGGCTCAGCTCGAACGCCGTTCCATAATCAGCACTCCCACCTATAAGTGTTGTGCCGTAGAGGTTGCCCTCGGAGTCGAAGATTAATGTCCCGTAAGGGTATGCGCCATCCTGGCCGCCATTAAAAGCGTGCAGCGTGGACAGAGTCCATGCAGTTTGACCGGTAGCGGGGGGTGACAGTTTGAACGCGGTGCCGCCCGGATTTCCATATACTGTGGTGCCGTACAGGGCACCGCTCTTGTCAAGGGCCAGCCCCGCCCAAGGATTGCCGCCGTCGGCCGCTCCGGTGAATGTGTAGAGAATCGTTTCGGTCCAGGCGGTTTGATGCCTTGCCGGAGGGCTTAGCTTGAACACAGTTCCACAGCCTTGGCTGCCGTCACACTTGGTGCCGGTTCCGCCGTAATAGGTTGTGCCATAAAGGGCTCCCTTCGCATCCTTGACGAGTCCGGCCGTGGGGCCGTTGCCGTCCGCGCCGCCCTGGAAGGCGTAAAGCGTTGTTTCGGTCCAGCTCGTTTGTCCCTTGGCTGGGGGCGTGAGGGCGAACACCGAGCCCTCAGCGCCATCGCCGCCGCCGGTATTGGTAGTTCCGTAAAGCACGCCGTCCCGACCAACGATTAAACTGCCTGTGGGGCCACCGAGGAACGAGTGAACGATTGATTCGGTCCACTCCTTGCTGCCGGCAGCCGGCGGCGTCAACGCGAACACCTTACCGCCGTTCGGGTAATATGTGCCGCCATTCTGCGTCGTTCCATAGAATGTTCCGCTGGGATCTTTAACGATGCCATCCAACGGCTTGCAGCCGTCGCTCTTTCCACGAGTAAACGCATGCAATATCCGATAGCCCCATGGCCTCCCACTACTCTTCGGCGGTTTCAATT
>JAATGE010000644.1 GCA_015654825.1 Rhodospirillales bacterium | reverse complement strand
TCCGAACCGATCGAACCCGACATAGGCCCCACGCCGCGCCAGGCTCGCCTTATATTCTTGATCGTCCCGCCCGCAGGAATGGCCCACCAGCAGCCGGTGCGCCGCCACGCCCTCGCCGGTCACGATATCGATCTGGTCATGCCCGCAACTGCAATTCTCGGTGTGCGAAATCAACGCCAGACCGGTATGCTTCGCCACCTGCGCCGCCGCCGTCAGCACCTTGCGCTCGTATTCGGAAACCTTCTGGTCGCCGGTAGCGATCTTGATCAGGCCCGGCCTGATCCCCGATTGCCCGATGCCATCCTCGATTTCGCGCTGGAAAATATCGACGATGGCGCTGGTTTCGTGATGGCTCAGCGCGAACGGAATGCCTTGCGCCTCGGTATAGACGCCGGTCGTGCAGATCAGATTGATGCCACTGCGCTGCGAAACCTCGGCGACAAATTCTACGTCCCGCCCGAGATCCATCGGGCACGGATCGACCACCGTCTTAACGCCGTAGGCGTGCAGTTGCTGAAACGCATCGACAACGCGGTCCAGCGCCTCGGCGCGGATGAAGGGCGGCATGCGGTTGTCGATGAACCAGCCCGGATAGCCCACAAGAACGTGTTCGTGGATCAGAGTCTTGCCGAGCGTATCGATGTCGCGTGGGCCGAGCGTGGTTTGAATTGTTGGCACTTTCGTTCCTCTCAAAACAGAAAGGCCAAGGGGCTCTGCCCCCTGGACCCCCGACGGCGTGCCGCCGCCGTCGTTAGCGCTGCGCGGCGGGCGGCTCCCCCCAATATCGGGGGGGGCTGGCCCCATCGTGCGCAGCACGCCTCCGGCGTGACGGGGTCCAGGGCAGAGCCCTGGCCTTTCCTTATTTCTTTTCGTTATTCGTACTCGTCACGAACGCCGCCACGTTATCATGAATTTCCTTCAGCGCCGGCGCATGCGCATACACCATGTGCCCCGACTCATACGTCTTGAAGTCGATATTATCCATCAGCTTGCGCGGGATCGGCAAATGCCGCATTTCCCACACCGCGGCGAAATACGGCGTTGCCAGATCGTAATAGCCGCCGTTGATCAGCACCTTCAAATCAGGATTGTACTTCATCGCCGCCGCCAGATCCGGCATCACATTCACGAACGGCGCCGTCTGCCCCTCGCCGCCCGGCGGCGAGTGCGTAAAACTCCAGTATTTGCCCACGTCGATTTCCGGCTTGTACACCTTCTCCTGGCCGAACCGCAGATCGTGCCGCACATAGTCGTTGAACGCGCTGACATAGGCCGAACTGATCGCCGCGGACTGCGGATCGTAATCCGCCTCCTTGCTCAGCGGGTCCATCGTCGGCCCCGAAAACCGCGTGTCCAGCCGCCCCGTCGTGGTGTCGCTATCCTCCTGCAACGTCTTCTCGAACTCGCCGCCGCTGACGCGCAAATTGGCCTTGCGGATATAGGCCTCCGAAAGGCCGGTATATTTCGCCAGCTTCTCCACGATCGCCTTGCGGTCATCATCGGGCAAAGCGTTGCCGTAACCCAGCGCCTGCGCATAGTCATACGTGGCAAACTGTTCCACTTCCGTCAGGAACGCCCGCAGATCCTCCGGCATCGGCTTCAGCTTCTTGTGGTAGAACGCCGTCGCCGCGTAGGTCGGCAGCGCCAGCACATAAGGCAGGTCGTTGCCCGGGTTGAATTCCGGTCCGTCCGGGCTGTTCTCGAAATTCAGGATCTGGCTCAGCAACACCACGCCGTTGAAATCCACATCCTTCTCGGTCTGCAGGATATTCACCAGCACGGCGCTGCGCGTGGTCCCGTAGCTTTCCCCAAACAGATATTTAGGGCTGTTCCAGCGATTGAACTTGGTCAGGAACGTGGTGATGAAGTCGGCAAACGCGTGCGCGTCCGGGTCGACGCCCCAAAAAGCCTTCTCCTTGCCCGGACCCGCAATGCGGCCGAACCCGGTTCCCGGCGCATCGATGAACACCAGGTCGGTGCTATCCAGCAGCGAGCTGTCGTTGTTGACCAGCTGGTACGGCGCCGCCGGCGCGTGCGCATCATCCAGCGTCACCACGCGCTTCGGCCCGAACGCGCCCATGTGCAGCCAAACGGTGGAAGACCCCGGCCCCCCATTATACAGGAACATCACCGGCCGGCCCGCGGCCGGCGCCTCCTTCTTGAAATAGGCCACATAGGACATCGCAGCCTCGGCACCCGGCTTGTCCGCATCGCCGTCGGCCTTTTCGTCGCCCGCCTTGTCGTCGGCCGGCTTTTGCGGCGCGTCGTCCCAATCGCGCGGGTGCACCACCAGCGTGCCGACCACCGCGTGGTAGTCGATCTTCTGGCCACCCACCGTGACGCTGCCGTCGCTGTCCGCCTGCTCCGGCTTGAAATAGCCCTTCGCCGCCGTCGTGTCCGCCTTCTCGGCCGAAGCCTCCTTGGCGGGGGCGGCCGGCGGCGCGCCGTGCGAAAGGGCGGTGGAGGCCAGCAGCAGCACCGTGGCCAGCGCGGAACGGGTTGGGTTCATGGGTATTTCCGGTTCGGGTTTGAACGCCCCTTGTGAGCGAACCGCGGATGGCGGGCAAATTAAGTCGCGTTTGTGATCACGCAATGGCTGGCCCATATTCGCGCCATGGCACAAGACCCCTACGAGACCCTGGGCATTCCCAAGACCGCCACGGCGGAACAGATCAAGAAGGCCTACCGCAAGCTGGCCAAGAAGAACCACCCGGACCTCAACCCCGGCAATGCCGCCGCCGAGGCCCGCTTCAAGGCCGCCTCGGCCGCCAACGAGCTGCTGAGCGACCCGGAACGCCGCGCCCGCTTCGACCGCGGCGAGATCGACGCCGAAGGCCAGCCCACCGAGCGCGCCTTCTACCGCCAGTACGCCGAAGGCGAGCAAGCCGGCCGAATGCAATCACAGCCTTCTACCTGACTCGTCTCCACATTCATACCGTACCTCTTGGCCTTCGCTTAAAGAAAGGAGGTTGAGAGTTTTCGGTTCAGTCTTGGCATGAAGTACCATCCCACTTTTCCACAGATCATCCTCCATCTCTTGTAGAAAACTAT
>JAATGE010000382.1 GCA_015654825.1 Rhodospirillales bacterium | reverse complement strand
GTCTGTGTTCCCTCCGGCTCCACCGCCGTCGAGCGCCGCGCCATTCAGGAAAGCGCCGAGAGCGCCGGCGCGCGCCGCGTGCTGCTGATCGAGGAACCGATGGCGGCCGCCATCGTCGCCGGCCTGCCGGTGACCGAGCCCAGCGGCTCGATGATCGTCGATATCGGCGGCGGCACGACGGAAGTCGCGGTCATTTCGCTCGGCGGCATCGTCTATGCGCGCTCCGTGCGCGTCGGCGGCGACAAGATGGATGAGGCGATCATCAGCTACATCCGCCGCAATTTTAACCTGCTGATCGGCGAGTCCTCGGCCGAACGCATAAAAATGGAAATCGGTGCCGCGCGCGTGCCCGACAACGGCGAGGACGGGCCCTGCCGGGAGCTGAAGGGCCGCGATCTGATTAACGGCGTGCCGCGCGAGGTCGTCGTCAGCCAGGCGCAGATTTCCGAAAGCCTCGCCGAACCGGTGTTCCAGATCGTCGAAGCGGTGAAGGTGGCGCTGGAAAACACGCCGCCCGAGCTCGCCGCCGATATCGTCGACAAAGGCATTGTGCTGACCGGCGGCGGCGCCCTGCTGTACCGGCTCGACGAAGTACTGCGCGAGGCGACCGGCCTGCCGGTCGTGGTCGCCGACGACGCGCTGTCCTGCGTCGTGCTCGGCACCGGCCGCGCTCTGGAGGAACTCAAGCGGCTCCGCAACGTTCTCACCACGATGTACTAGTCCATAAGAATCTGGCCGAATTAGAATATTGACGAATTTGGTCTCTTCTCGCCGCCCGGCCGAGCGCTTACGCTCGTGCCGCTGTCCTCAGCAGGCTTTCGCTCATGGTTCCTCGCAGACAGGCCCGGGTCGCCGTCAGTGAAGATCCGCCCGGGTTCCTTTTGGAGCTCCATGCGGGCGCGAAGCCGAAAATAATTCCCGTGGGCGCGCCATGATCCGCCTCTCCATCCAGGCCCGCCAGGCGCTCGCACGACTGACCTTGCCGGTGCTGCTCGTGGTGTCGCTCGCGCTCATCCTGATCGGCCGCGCCGCGCCATCGGTCGGCGAGCGCGCGCGCACCACGCTCTCCGACGGCCTTGCGCCCATCTACTTCGCGGTTTCCGTGCCGCTGACCGCGGTGCGTTCCGCCGTGGCCGACGTCGCCCGCACATTCAGCCTGCGCACCGAAAACCAGGTCCTGCGCCAGGAAAACGAGCGCCTGCGCCATTGGTACGACGTCGCCATGGCGCTCGACGCCGAAAACGCCACGCTGAAGGCGAACCTGCATTGGGTGCCGGACCCCAACCTGTCCTACGTCACCGCGCGCGTCGTCGCCGATGCCGGCGGGGTCTATGCGCGCTCCGTGCTGATTTCGATCGGCCCCAACCATGCCGTGCGCAAGGGCCAGATCGCGCTCGACGCCAGCGGCCTGGTCGGCCGCGTGACGGAAGTCGGTGCCCGCAGCGCCCGCGTGCTGCTGCTGACCGCCATCAACAGCCGCATTCCGGTGGTGCTCTAAGGCAGCCGCGCAAAAGCCATCCTGGTCGGCACCAACACGCCCTATCCGCACCTGCTTTATTTGCAGGAAGGCACGCGCCCGGCGGAGGGCGAGCGCGTGCTGACCAGCGCCGAAGCCAACGCGTTTCCCGCCGGCCTGCTGGTCGGCACGGTGCGCTATGCCGGTGCCGGCCAACCGCAGGTGGATCCCGCCGCCAACCTCGAGCGGCTGGAGATCGTGCGGATTTTCGACTACGGGCTCGGCGGTATCGTACCCCCGGAAGCCCCTGGCCGCGCGCTGGTCTCGGACCGCCGGTAATGCCGCTCGCCCGCCCACGCCGTCGCGTCCCGCGCACGGCGCGAACCTGCTTTTCCGGACGTGGATAAAACCCCCGGCATTCGCCCCCGCCTGACCATCTGGCATCAGTTGGACGTGGCCGCGCGCCACGCTTTCCCGATCGCGCTCACCGTCGCGGTGCTGCTGACGCTGTCGACACCCCTGGGCCTGCCCGGCCAGGCCGCCATGCAGCCGGCCTGGGCGCTGGCGAACGTCTATTTCTGGTCGCTGTACCGCCCGGCCTCGCTGCCGGCGGCCGCGGTGTTCGCCATCGGCCTGCTGCTCGACCTGCTGGCGCAGGGGCCGATCGGCGTCGGCGTGCTCATTCTCCTGACCGCCCACGGCATCGCGCTGCGCCTGCGCCGCTTCCTGACCCGCCAGGGCTTCGGCATCGTGTGGCTGGTATTCATTGCGTTTGCCGCCGCCGCGGCCGCCTGCGAGTGGCTGCTGGTCTCGTTGCTGACCTGGCGCGCATTCTCCCCCGGGCCGGCGCTGTTCGAGTGCGCGCTCGCCGCCGGCGCCTATCCGATCCTGGCCGTGCTGCTGATCCGCGCGCATCGCGGCATCGCCGCGCCGGAACGCGCATGAAGCGCGAGGGCCGCCGCACCACCGTCTTCACGCGCCGCGCGCTGGTCATGATGGCAGCACAGACAACGGCGCTCGGCGTGCTGGCCGCACGGCTCTATCGCGTGCAGGTGGAGCAGGGCGCGCGCTACGCGACGCTCGCGGAAAACAACCGCATCAGCGCGCGGCTGCTGGCGCCGACCCGCGGGCGCATCCTCGATCGTTTCGGTACGGTCGTTGCCGGCAACACACTGAACTGGCGCGCCCTCCTGCTCGCCGAGGAAACCACCGATACCGCCGGCACGCTCGATCGTTTTTCCGCGATCGTGCCCCTCGCCGACCACGACCGCGCCCGCATCGACCGCGCCCTGCAGCACAGCCGCCGCTTCATTCCGATCATGCTGCGCGATTTCCTGTCCTGGGACGACATGGCAAAAATCGAGGTCAGCGCACCCGATCTGCCCGGCGTGCTGGTCGATGTCGGCACCACGCGCCGCTACCCGCTCGGCCCCGACATGGCCCACGTCGTCGGCTATGTGGCGCCCCCCAGCGACGACGACGCCGGCGACGAACCGGTGCTGGCGCTGCCCGGCATGCGCGTCGGCCGCGCCGGCGTGGAAAAGTTCCAGGAGGAGCCGCTGCGCGGTGACGCCGGCCAGGTGCAGATGGAAGTCAATTCCGTCGGCCGGGTGATCCGCGAGCTGGACCGCAACGAAGGCCGTTCCGGCAACGACGTCACCTTGTGCATCGATGCGGGCCTGCAGCAATCGACACTGGCCCTGCTCGGCGAACAGAGCGCCTCCGCCGTCGTCATGGACTGCACCAACGGCGAGGTGCTGGCCATGGCAACCACCCCAAGCTTCGATCCGTCGCTGTTCGACAGCGGTGTTTCGCAGGCGCAATGGGTGGAGTGGACCAGCAACCGCCGCACGCCGCTGATCAACAAGGCGCTCGCCGGCGTCTATCCGCCCGGCTCGACATTCAAGATGGTCGTCGGGCTGGCGGCCCTGCACTCCGGCGCGCTCAGCCCCGGCGAGCACCTCTATTGCCCGGGCTATATCGATGTCGGCGACACGCGGTTTCATTGCTGGCGCAAAGGCGGCCACGGGCCGCTCGATATGCGCGGCGGATTGAAGCATTCCTGCGACGTGTTCTTCTATGAGGCGGCGCGGCGGGCCGGCATCGACGCGGTCGCGGAAATGGCCACCTCGTTCGGCTTCGGCACGGCACCGGCCATCGATCTGCCGGGCGCGCGCCAGGGCCTGATCCCGACACAGGCGTGGCGCGCCCAGCACCGGCGCCATTGGGGCGCCGGCGACACGATCATTTCCGGCATCGGCCAGGGCGTTATCCAGGCGACACCGTTGCAGCTTGCGACCTATGTTTCCCGTATCGCGACCGGCCGCGCCGTGCAACCGCACGTGACGCGCGCCATCGATCGGGAGCCGGCAGCACCTGATCCACCCTCGGCGCTGACCGTCAGCGAAACCGCGCTCGATCTGGTGCGCGGCGGCATGTTCGCCGTGGTCAACGAAGCCGGCGGCACCGCACCGCACGCGCGGCTCGACCTGCCGGGCATCGCGCTGGCGGGAAAAACCGGTTCGAGCCAGGTGCGGCGCGTTTCACGCTGGACACGCGAACATGGGCATTTCAACTCGGCAAGCCTGCCGTGGGAGTTTCGCCCACACGCGCTGTTCGTTTGTTTCGCGCCGTTCGACGCGCCACGCTACGCGTGCGCGGTGGTGATCGAGCATGGAAATGCGGGGGCCGACGTGGCGGCGCCGCTGGCGCGCGATATCATGCGCGATACGCTGACGCGGGATCCGGCGCGGCGGCAGGTGGCTCCGGGGCAGACGCTGGCGGCAGGGTAGGTAAGGAAAAAGCGCTTCTTTTTGAAAAAAGAAGCAAAAACTTTTGTTCGTTGGCTGCGCCGCTGGTGCGGGGGTTCCTCCGAGTTTGATGGTTATCTGTTCCGAGTCTGGCATCGATGCCGAGCCAATCGGGGCCGCCCGAATGTTGCTCGCGGTCGATGCCGTTCCCGGAACAAATAAAATTGGGGTCTGGGGCCCAAAGCCCCAGCGCGGCCAGGGGCAGAGCCCCCGGCCTTTTGCTTTATTTATTTCTGCGTATTGAGATAGAGCGCATCGGTGCTGAGGTAGCACAATGTGGTGCCCCCCACCGCCACGGCGGTATTGCCGCTGGTGAGTTTAAAGCCGCTCGCCTTGCTGCCTTTCAGTGTCGGAATGATGGTGACTTTGTCCGTCTGCGTCTGCCCGCCGGACGAGCCGTTCCCGCTGGTCAGTGTGTAGGTAATGCCGTTTTCCGCGCTGCAGGTCGTAACTTGTTTGGCCGTGGGCGAATCCGTGTAGCTGCCGTCGGATTGTTTGGTGAAACTCGCCGCGGCCGGGAATGTCGGGAACTGGCAATTGATCCATTGAATGCCGTAGCCGGTTGGCGCGGTGGCCGAGCCCTGGTCGGCGAGTGTACTTGCATGACCCTTGCCGAAGCCGAGCACAGTGGAGACGCTGGTGGTCACCTGGCCGACCGCGAGGCCGGCGGAATTCGCGCATATGCCTGAAGGATCGACCAGCCCGGTATATTGCGTAACGCCATAATATTCGCCTGGCGTCAGCACCGGCTGCGCCAGCGCGGCGGTGGAGAACATCGCGGTGATCGCCGCCGCGCCAGTGGATAGTTTGGCCATGTTTCGCTCCTAATAATTGTTCAACAGCGCGCTCTGCGCTCGGCGGAAACGAACCGCTCCCGACATGGACCGGCCTCGCCCTGATGTAAGTATGCCGAAATCTTCTTTCGGAACAATCTAACATTTACGTGAAAGTACGTGATGATTACTCACAACTTCGTGTTGCACCTGAAGAATATGTAGTCGTTCGTAAACAGCAACGACAGACTCTCCCGTTACCTGTCGATAACGGGAGCGCAAGTGCAGGCGGCGGTCCGGGCGGCACCGCGCCGCCCGGACCCGTGTCGAACCGGAACCGATTTTGGAATCGATTAAGCTACGAAAGCGCCCTCGGCGGCGACGCCGCGGCTTAGCTTAGCAAATGATTGACGTGGGTTCCTGGCAGCGCCGCGCCGCCGCCGCCGAAATCCGAATCGATCTGCTGCAGGATCTCACCGCCGATCTGCAGCGCCTCCTGGCCGCCCGGCGTTTCCAACAGGCCGATCAGCAGCGGCAGCACCACATCCTGCGACGCGGTTCCCAGATCATAGAAACCCTGCGCATTCGATTCGAAATTGAGCGTGAATGTCTGGCTGTTGCTGACGCTGCCCGCCACCAGATTATTGTTCTCCGTGGTGACCAGCGTCGCGCTGATGGCGATATCGGGCGTGTGGAGGGAAGACTGCACCTGGTTGCCGGAGTTGGTAACCCCGCTCTCGATCGTGTTGGCAAGCCCGGCCACACCCTGCGCCATTTGCGCGAACAGGCTTTCCGCGGTCTGCGTCTTGCTGCCGCCGAGGTCGGCCACCAGTTCCGGCGCGTACAGCGCCAGCAGCTTGCCGAGCGCGTACGCACCGAACTTATCCGCGGTGATCTGCACGTTGAGGTTTTCGTCCACTTGCGTGGGGGTGCCGAGCCCAAGCGAAAAACTCTGGCCATCTTGCGTGTTCAGATCGAGCGACAGGGCCGGGCTCTTGATCACCGGCAAATCCGGTGGGCTGCCCTTGCCAGCGTCGTTGATCAGCGTGCCGACATCGCCGATCAGCGCGGCGCCGGCATTGAGCGTCGACACGCCATCGGTGACGGCACCGGCAAGATTGCCGTTCAATACGTCGGCCACCATGGCACCGGTATCGCCGAACAGCACGGCGGCATCGTTCGCCGTTCCGATCACGGCGTTGCAATCCGCGCGGGTCAGCGCCAGGCTGCCACCCCCGCTCGTCGAGGTGCTGCGGCCGAGCAGGGTCAGGGTGTGCGACAGTCCGACGCCGACCGATCCGAAAAACAGCGGCGTCGCGGTTGTCGAGCCACCGGTAGGCACGCCGCCGTGCCTGTTATAATGCGGCAGCAACCCGCTCGCCAGGCCGACCAGCGGCTGCAACTCGTTGCCGAGCGTGGTGCCCGCCAGGGCCGCCCCCAGCGGGGTAACCAGGCTGCTGAAGCCGAGCGTCGTGCTGGCAATGCCGATATCGGTGACGGACCCGTTGTCGGGCCCATTTCCCGGTGTGGCGAAATTCAGGTCCACGAGAACGGTAGGGTCGACGACCGCGGAACCGTCGAGCACATGCTGCAACGGCGCGGCGCGGGTGTCGGTACTCGGTAGCAGGTAGGCCGTGGCGCCCAGCCCGACGGTAAGGGCGCCGGTAACCGCAGGGTCAAACCCCTGGAAGGTGCCGCCAAGCAGCCCATCCGCCGCACCGCCGGCGAAGTCCACCGCGATGTAGGTTGTCACGATTGGCGTCTGCGAATTGCTGTCATCCGACCACAACGGCGACAAATGCGCATGCCTCATGGCGCTCGCTCCCCTGTTATCGTTTTCGTCAAACGTATCACTGATGGGGGAGGTTTCCGCGTGTCCGGCGGTTTTCTGATAACAAGTTTGTGAGGTCAGAAAGGCCAGGGCTCTGCCCGTCCCGCCGGAGGCGTGCTGCGCACGACGGGGCCAGTGGGCCCCAGACCTCATTCATTTGTTCCGGATCTGGCATCCGCTGCGAGCGCGCCGCTAAATCCAACGACACGCCACACCGTACAGAGGACTCCCGCCGCGCAGCGCGTACGACGGCGGCGGCACGCCGTCGGGCGTCCAGGGGGCAGAGCCCCCTGGTCGGCGAAGCCATTACTTCTCAACTCATTGCTTTCGTTCGATAACCCTTGCCTTCGCGCTTATCGGCGCCTATGGCAATAACCTGGTGAGCACGCTCAATTGATCCGCCTCTGCCGCCGGCTTATCCCAGCGTAGCCGCGCCACGCGGGGGAAGCGCAGCGCCACGCCGGATTTGTGGG
>JAATGE010000577.1 GCA_015654825.1 Rhodospirillales bacterium | reverse complement strand
CCCATGTCGACGAGCGCGTGTTCGATGCCGTTTGCGCGCAGCAATTCCACCACACGGTCGGTGATGTAGCCCTGCCCGATCCCATTCACCGTCGCCGCCATGCCAGGGCGCAGGAAACGAATGCGGGCCGGGCCGATTTCCAGCCACCCCTGCCCTACGCGCTGCAGCGCGGCCAAAACGTCATGCCGGGCCGGGCCGGCGGGATCGGCGAGGGGTTGCGCGAAATGCGCAGCGTACAGGCTCCATAGCGGCTGCACGGTTGCATCGAACGCGCCGCCGGTGAGGGTCGCGAACGCAGCGCTTTCGGCCAGAACGCGCACCAGGTCCAGCGGCGCATCGGCGAGGTCACCGTCGCGGTTCAGCCGGCTCAGGGCTGAGTTGGCATCGTAGAGGCTCATGACCGCTTCCAGCCGCCGCACCTCGGCGAGGCACGCCAGGATCAGTCGGTCAGCCGCGGCGGCGTCGGGATGATTGATCTGCAGCGTGGCATCGGCACCGAGTGCCGCGCCCTGCCATACGCGCAACGAGGGCGCGGCCGCGCGCACCGCCACCGGCAGCAGCGGAAGGCCGCAGGCGGCGGCACTGATGGATATGAAGCGCCTGCGTGTCCAGGGACCGGATCGGCTCATCAGCGTCCTCCCGCGTCGGCCAGAATGTAGCTGTGCGGCATCGCATCGAAGCTGACCATGCTGCCGCCGAAATCATGCATGAAACGGCGCGCCGCATCCGGCGTGCCGAACGGCACGGCTTCGTCGGTGTTCATGCCGCTGCGCCTCCGGCTGCCGATGACGTAGATCGCCTTTTTCGCATCGATCCAGGTGCCGGGTTCGGGCTGGTCCCAATTGCGCGCGCGCGCCATGTCGGTGACGTAAATCACGGCGATATCCTTTGGCATTTCCGGCAGCATTTCGTAGGCGAAGGTGTCGCGTACGGACGCGAACCAGACCGGCTTGGTCTGGCTGCGCAACATGATCTGGCCCTTGGGGCCGGAATGCTCGGTGAGCGACATGCCACAGAACTCCGCGGCGCCGTCTTCCGCGATTTCATGCGGTTTAGGAGTGGGTTGGGGTGGCTTGTTGCAGGTGGAAAGAAGACAGGGAAGAATTAGGAAGGCCAGGGCTCTGCCCTGGACCCGCTGGGGACACGTCCCCAGACCCCAATTTTTGTTGGTGTGGCGTGGGGGCACTAGATTTCCCGCCGCGCGAATAGCGCCACCGCGGTGCTTAATGGCACTACCACCCATAACGCCATCACGAACAACAGGCTGGTCACACCAAAATGAACCTGCTGCGCCAGCCCGGACATGCCGGAAAACATTCGCACATCACTGGTGCCCGCCAGGTTGAGTAACCGATACGCATCAGCGGGGTTCAGCAACAGCGCCCAGTTCACCATGCCGGCCGTGATCATCCGACCCTGGTCCGCGACCAGCACACCCAGCAGCATCATGTCGAAAATCAGCACGAATAGCAGCCAGACGCCGATCGCCAGGCCGCCGCCGGCGCCGCGGTCACCCGCCAGCACGCTGATCACATAGCCAATCGCCACGAACGCGGCGCCGAGCAGCACGGACGATCCGATCATCAGCGCGAAGCTCGGCCACGCGGCGTCGCTATGCGAGACTATCGAAACGACGAGCCCGGCCGTGCCATACCCGACCACCGTTGCGAAGGCGAGAATGCTGACGTGGCCTGCGAATTTTCCGAGTATCACCTGCCAGCGCGCCACCGGATAGGCGAGCAGCAGGGCCAGCGTGCCGCGCTCCGCCTCGCCCACCACGGCGTCATAGGCCAGGAGCAGGCCGATCAGCGGCAGCAGGAAGATCGACAGGCTGGACAGGCTGACGACGGTCACGGCGAGCGCGCTGGCCTTTACCAGCCCGGTCGG
Source organism: Rhodospirillales bacterium (assembly GCA_015654825.1). Classification (GTDB taxonomy): domain Bacteria; phylum Pseudomonadota; class Alphaproteobacteria; order Acetobacterales; family Acetobacteraceae; genus CAJCIS01. The sequence goes on along the minus strand of JAATGE010000577.1, from coordinate 7,367 downwards.
CGCGGCGCCCAGAAATGCCAGCGTGAGCGCGAAGATCGCCAGCAGGCAGGTCAACGCCACCACCCAGCGATTGCGTATGCTTTCCTGGATTTCCTTGTTGGCTATGAGCAGAATTGGATTCATAGGTGCAACTCACGACAGCGAAGGCCAGGGCTTTCCCCTGGACCCGCTGGGGCCGTCACGCGAAAGCGTGCTGCGCACGACGGCCCCAGACCCCGATTTTGTTGGGGCCCTTGCAGGATCGCGGCATAGACTTCGTCGAGCGCGGGACGCAGGATTTCCACTGAACCGGCTTTGTCGGGCAGCGCCTTTAGAAAGGCCAGGATATCCGGCTCGGGACAGCTCGTTTCAAATACGCCGGGGGCAACCTGTTGCCATCCCGGCAATTGCCCGTTCGCCAGGCTTGCACGCAGGCGCGGGACCAGGCCGGCCTCGGCGCGTAACGTTGCGATGTCGCCATCCGCCAGCTTGCGCCCGTGATCGATCACCACGATCCGGTCGACTGCGCCCTCCAGTTCGGCCAGCGCGTGCGAGGACAGCAGCACGCTGGTGCCGGCGCGCCGCATGTCCGCGAGTATGCCGAAGAATCTGAGTCGGAATTCCGGATCTAGGCCGGTGGTCGGCTCATCCAGCAGCAGCGCGCGCGGATGGCCAAGCAGCGCCTGCGCGAACCCGAGCCGCTGACGCATGCCTTTCGAATAGGTGCCGACCCGCCGCCGCGCCGCCTCGTCCAGACCCACCTGCTGCAGCAGCGCCCGGCCGCGCGCCGGCGCCTCCCGCTTCAACCGCGCGTAAAAACCAATCGTCTCCGCGCCGGTCATCGACGGATGAAATGCCACATTATCCGGCAGGTAGCCGATTTCGCGCCGTGCGCGCACCGAAGCGCCGCCGGTGGGATCCTCGCCCAGCACACGCACTGTCCCCGCCGACGGACGCAGCAGCCCCAGCATCAGCTTGATCAGCGTGCTCTTGCCCGCGCCGTTATGGCCTACCAGCCCGACGCACCCGCCTTCCTGCAGCGAGAGATCGATGCCCTGCACCGCGACCTGCGCGCCGAAACGCTTCGCGACGCCGGCAAGCTCGATCGTGGCGAGGCTCATGGGCCCCCCTCCAGCCGCGCCAGCGCGGCCGGGTGCGGCGGCTGCATCAGCGGTGCGCTGTCGATAACGCCGCCCGGATGGATCGCCGGGAACGCGGTCTGCGCCCACCGCAGCATCTCGAGCGCCGGGCTCGCGAGCAACAATTTCGCGGCCGGCGCGCGCCAGACGATCTGATCCACCACGCTGTTCGGCCGGTACGGCGTCTCGGCGATGCCCCCGCCGCTAAGGTCGAACGCCGGATTGTCGCTCCAGTAATTGCCGCGGCCGCCTTGCTGCCAATCGAGCCAGCGCGTGCCGACATATTTCACCTGGCTCATGTTGTTGATGAAGCCATTGCCGGTGATTTCGTTGCCTTCCGACCCTGCGGTGAAATGAATGCCGATGCCGCAATCCTGAAACCAGTTGCCGGCCAGGCGGTTGCCGTTGGCGTTGTAGATGAATACGCAATTGTCGCTGCCGCGCACGACGTTGTCTGTGACAAGCGCGTCATTGGCGTAGTTGAGCAATAGTCCGCGGTCGTGGTCGTGATCCGAAACATTGCCGGTCACCCGCAGCCGCGCCGAGTACATCATCACGTAGCCGATGTCATTGGCGACGGAGACGTTTTTATCCACCACGCTGTCGTCGGAATACATGAAATGAACCGCGAAGCGCAAATCGCGAAAGACGTTGTTGCGTACCGTGTCGTCATGGCTGGTTACCACGAATACACCGTCGCGCCCGTAGCGTATGTCGTTATCAAGGATTTGCGACCCTGGCGTGTTCCACAGCGAAATCGCCGGGCCGCGTTCGCTGCGGCGTAAAGTTTGCAGGCCGCGGATGCGGTTGCCGCGCACGATGACGTCGTGTGGCCCGTCCAGGTACACGGAAATAAGATTGCCCTCAAGATCGTCATGCTCGATCACCGCGCGGTCGGCGCCGACATCGAGGAATATGCCGGAATCCTTGTCGATCAGGCTGAGCCCCGAGCCGCGCACGACGAGGCCGCTGATCGTCACATCCGGTGCGCGCACCGATATCGTCGAACCCAGCCTCCCGCCGTCGATCACCGCGTCCGGCATACCTTCAAGCCTCAGGTGCGGTGTCATTATGATGACGTTGCCTCGGTAGATGCCTGCGCCGAAGTGCAACGTGTCACCGGGGGCGGCCTGCGCCAGGGTCACGGCAAAACCATTGCCCTGCCGCACTTCGGTCACCGCCGCCCGCGCCGCCCCGCCGGCAAGGGCCGGCAGGGTCAAGAGAAAAACCCGCGCGAAAAACATCGTCAGACCTTGGTGGGATGCACAATCATGCGTCCGGACATCTCCATGTGCAGGGCATGGCAGAACCATTGACAGTAATACCAATGCACACCCGGCCGATCCGCGGTGAACGTTACCGAGGAGGTCTGCAGCGGCGAGATTTCCATCATGATGCCGTGCCGCACGATGGTGAAGCCGTGCGTGACATCCTCGATCGCGTCCATGTTGGTCACCACGACGGTCACTTCGTCGCCCTGGTTTACTTCGAACTTGTCGAGGCTGAATTTCGGCGCGTTCGAGTGCATGTAGACGCGCACCTTGTCGCCGTCGCGTATGACGTTGGCGGCTTCCTCCAGCTTCACGCCGTCGTGCGCCGCCTGCTTGCGGATATCGTCCCACATTGGGTCATCGCGCGACCACATTTTGACCGGCTTGATTTTCGAGCGATGCACGATGGTGCAATCATGCGGCTCGGCGAAGCTCGGCCCGTCGTGCGCCAGCACCATTTTTTCGCCGGAAATGTCGATCAGCTGGTCGTTCTCGGGATGCAGCGGCCAGACCGGCAGGAACCGGTCCTTGGAGAACTTGTTCAGCGACATCAGCCATTTTCCGTCGGCGTCCTTGCTTTCGCCCATGGTCGAATGGTTGTGCCCAGGCTGGTAATGCACGTCGATCTTGTCGATCACTGGATCCACCTTCTCGCCGCCAAAGGCCCGGATCGCCTTGTCGATGTTCCACTTCACTACCTGGCTGTCGATGAACACCGTGGTGTACGCATTGCCGCGGCCGTCATAGGCGGTGTGCAGCGGGCCGAGGCCGAGTTGCGGCTCGGCGACGACGATATCGCGCGGCTTGATCTTGTCGTCGAACAGATCGTCCAGCCGCCGGACGTCGATCAGCGTGACAGTGGGCGAAAGTTTGCCAGCGAATGCAACATGAATGCCGTCCGGGGCCGCGTTGCAGCCATGCGGCGAATTCGGCACCGGGATATAGCGGGTATATTTTGAGCCGTGCCGCCCGTCCACCACGGGCACGCCGCCCATCTCCTTGAAGTCACCGCTTTTGACCGCCGCCTCGATGCGCTTGATATTGAAAATTACCGCCCACGCCTGTTCATGATTGGTCATTTCCTCGACGGTCACGCCTTTGGTCGAATTGTAGCAGGTCGAGAACGAATACTTGCCCTGGTAATCGGCGTCGGTGTTGTCGAGATTGCCGTCGACCAGCACCTGCCAGGCGACCTTCATCGTGTCGCCGTCGATTGCCGTGTAGACCGACCAATAATTGTGCACCGGATCGTCGAGCACACTGCCGTCGTTCGGGATCGGGATGATGTGTTCGCTGTTGGCGAACACGTAGCCGGTGCGCGGGAAGCGCTGTGGGCGCAAGCCGTGGATGTCCGACGCGTTGGGGATTTCGATGATCTTGTCGGTCTTCATGACGTCGCAACGGATGCGCGCCACGCGGCAGTTCGCCTTGTCGTTGACGAAGATGAAGCGCCCATCGTAGCTGCCGTCGGTGAACGATACGTGCGGATGATGCAGGTCGCCGTTGTTGTAGAATCCGCCTCGGCTGGCAAGGAATTTCCGGGTTTCCGGCAGCAGACCCTCGGTCAGGATCTTCTTGCTCTCGTTGGTCAGGCCCCAGCCGGTTGCGCTGCAGCGATTGAACACCGGAACGCGCATCAGCTCACGACCGGAAGGCAGCCCGAGGATGCGTACCTCGCCGCATTGGCCGCTGCTGGAAATGCCGTAATATTCGTCGAGATCACCGGGCAGTACCTCCGTGCTGTGGCCGCTGCCGCCGGTGCCGGCATGCGCCTGGGGGAACAGCGCGCCGCCACCGGCTAGCCCCGCCAGCCCTGCCGCGGTCACGCCCGCGGTAGTGCCGAGCAAGCCGCGACGGCTCAGACCCAAACCGGTTTCAGTTTCGTTGGCCATGTGGTACTCCTTTGGGTGTTGTGTGCGTGTTCGATCAGCGTCGGCGATCGCGGTCGTGCCGGAGTGGAAGCGGTTACGGCATTTCGCCGGCGGTCGACGCCGAGATTTTTTGCCGTGGCGGCAAGCCAGGCAGAAGCGCCGGCGGCGGTGACGCGGAGGCCTGGTATTTCTCGCGTTTCAGGCGCCGCTGAATCATCACCGGACATTTGTGATCATGATGGTAAAGCATCTGGCAATGCAGGCACTGGATGCATTCGTTTGGGTTGATGTGGCCCTCGGGATGGATCGCCTGCACCGGGCAGTCGTTGTTGCATCGCTGGCACGGGGTGCCGCATTCGGGGTAGCGGCGCAGCCAGTCGAACATGCGCAGCCGGGCGGGGATCGCCAGCGCCGCGCCGAGCGGGCAGAGATAGCGGCAGAAAAATCGTTCTACAACCAGGTTCGCGGCCAACAATGCCGCGGCATACAGGCTGAATGGCCACGCGCGGGCGAAATGCAGGATGATGGCGGTCTTGAACGGTTCCACTTCGGCGGCTTTCTCCGCCGTCGACAGCGCATCGAGCGACAGGCCAAACAGTACCAGGAACACGATATATTTTATCGCAACCAGCCGCTGATGCGCCGCGAACGGCACGCGGAATTGCGGAATCCCGACGCGACGCGCCGCCCGGTTCAGCAATTCTTGCAGCGCACCGAACGGGCAAAGCCAACCGCAAAACGCGCAGCGATTCCAGAACAGCAAGGACGCCGCGGTGGCAAACCACAGAATGAAGATCAGCGGCGCCATCAGGAAATAGTCCCAACGGAAATCGCCACGCACCGAGCTCAGGAACGCCAGGACATTGACCACCGAAAGCTGCGCCTGCGCGTACCAGCCGATCCACAGCAGCGCGAATAGCAAAAAACTTAGACGCACCCGGTCATACAGCACCGGCCGCTTGACCAGATAATCCTGGAAGAAGAAGATCAGCGTCAGTACACCTAACGCCACCAACAGCACGCCGATCTGCCCCTGCTTGGCGCGCCACATCGTGTGCCATAGCGGCGTGGTGTCGTCGTCCGCCGGAATGGACGCGACCGCTGCGGCCGGCTTCAGGTACGATGCGGGCAACCGATAATCGAGTTCGAACGTCAGGAACGCCTTTTCGCGCGCGCCCCAGGCGCGTTCGGCGAGCAATTGCAGCCGCCAGGGCGCCGCGATATCCAGCTTGTTATCGGCCGGCACGGTAAACAGGTCGACATCGCGCAAATCCGGCGCGCCGCGTGTCGCGATCCCACCGAGGCGGCTGTGGTTGCGATCTCGAAATCGAAAATCGGCGTCGCCCTGCAACACAGCGATTCGATCGAAAATGCCGCCGCGCACATAGGCGGAGCCCTTGAACGAATACGGCCCGTCGCCGGCGATCAGCAGTGCCTGCTCGCCTGGCTTCAGGCCGCGGCGAAGATCCTCGTAGCCCGATGCGCCGAGCAGCGCGCGGCCGATGCCCGGGACCGATACCGGCGCCACGTACAGGTCGATGAACGGATGCGAGGGGTTGGCGGATTCAACGGCGCCAGCGGCGGCATCGTTGCCGGCACGATGGAACGCATCGGTGACCTGCCCGACCGTCAGCGCCAGGTGGCGTACCGCGCCCTCCGCCAGGAGCCCCTTCCAGTCGGCGGGCGCGGCGCGCAGGGGATCCACCAGCCGCGGCGCCCCGGCTGCCGCCACCGGGCCGGCCATGCCCTCGGCCCGCGCCACCTTGATCGCCGCGCGCATCATGCTCTCGGCGATCACCGTCACTGTCACGGTGGCGCCGCTGACGATATCCACCGCCGGCCGTCCGGCAGGGCCGGCGCGCGCGATGTCGAGCACGTTGCGCCCGACATATCCGACAATGAAGTCGGCGATCCGGGCAGGCGGAATGCCCACCAGCACGATCGGTTCGTGGTGGTCCATGAGCCGCGCGCCGGTGATCCGGCCATCGCTGGCAAGGCCGATCAGGATTTGGATCGGCTTGCCGGAATAGCCGGTGGAATCGACCCAGTCGGCATTGACGAACGCATAGCCGAGCGTTTGTCCGCCGCCGCTGACGATCGCCAGCGGCGGCGTGCCGGACGGCGCCTGATAGCCGTCCGCACCGGGAAACAGCGCGCCGGCCGGGACCGCCGCGAGAAATTCCGCCAAGCGGCTGGTGGCGCGGGCTGGCCCCACCATGACGAACACCGAGACGACCGCCACCAGCCAAACCACGCAGGCCGCCCGCATGGCGCGGGCAACGCCGTCGCTGCCGCCGTCGAGTAACCAATCCATCGGCTTCGGCTGGCGCTGGGCCATTGCCGCACATCCTGCATGCACAAGTGGGGGACCGGTGCGAAACATGCCCAACCATGCATTACGAACGTGTTAATCACCGGCTCCAATGCAGGTCGCCGCGACGACTGCTTCGGTACGAATGCCGGCGGCCGGGATCGCGGACAACTCCAGGGGATGGACAGAACAGCGATTGAGACAGGGTGGATAGCGTCGGGAAGCGTTCTGCTCGGGGTGCCATTGGCGCACGAGGCAGATGCCACGCGTCGCTACCGTCATCTGGCAAATTCGGCGGCTTCACGCGGCGAGTTCAATCTCGCTTCCTTATTTAGCCGGCTTGTGGAACTGGGAGCCGCCCATGGCGTGACCATTCGGCGGCGGCGCGGCCTGACAGTACCATCTCGCCGAGCGCCCTCCATGACTGAACCGCATTGAGGTAGATGAGATCGACCGCAGGCTCGATCAGATGCCAGACGTGCCCGCCGCTAATAGTCGCCGACGGGCTTCCACGACCCCCCGACGGCGAAAAAAGCACGCCGATTCGAAATCGCGCGGACAGTTGCATTCGGAACAATGCTTTGTTCGCCGTGGCCCGCCGGGATGCGGCGGTGGTGCATCAAACCGACGGCATTTGCCTGCGGCCGTGTGGAATAATACCAACGGCCTTAAATTTTAACCTGTCAAAGGCCAGGTCTCTGCCCTTATTTTCGCGCCCTTGACACGGCAGCAGGAGTCAAGATTTCCGGCGGTTGGTCTAACGCACTTGGAGGTGTGACGACGCTCCATGCACAGT
>JAATGE010000396.1 GCA_015654825.1 Rhodospirillales bacterium | reverse complement strand
TCGGGCGCGATCGGCATCGAGTTCGCCAGCTTCTACCGCGCCCTGGGCTCGGAGGTGGTGGTGATCGAGGCCATGGACCGCATCCTGCCCGTCGAGGACGCGGATGTGAGCGCGGCGGCCCAGAAGGCGTTCGAGAAGCGCGGCCTGACCTAAGCCCAGGCAAAGGCCGCCGGCCACGAAGTCCGCGTCGGCCATTTCCCCTTCATCGGCAACGGAAAAGCCATCGCCCTCGGCGAGCCGGACGGCATGGTCAAAACCGTGTTCGACGCCAAGACCGGCGCCCTGCTAGGTGCCCACATGATCGGCGCCGAGGTGACCGAAATGATTCAGGGTTTCGCCATCGCCCGCACCCTCGAAACCACCGAGGCCGAACTGATCCACACGGTCTTCCCGCACCCAACCGTAAGCGAAACGATGCACGAATCGGTGCTCGCCGCCTACGGGCGCGCGCTGCATATCTGAAATCCCGGCGCCCCGAAGCCAGCGGCCGTTCGTTACTCTAAACGATGAACCCAGACTTCGGCGCATCCTCCCGCAGCCGCGCCACCACACCCACCGCGGCATACCCGGCCTGCACACGGATATCCGGCACCGCCACGCACTCCCAGAAAACGCCCCGCACGATCGGCCCCAGCGCCCACATATGCTCGTCCGTCGACCCATCGTCGCGCACCACGTTCAGCGCATCGGTAACCTGCAGCCCCAGCCCCTGCGCATCCATGCGGATCAGCCCCCGCTGCAACATCCGCTGCATCAGCGGATCGCTGGTGCCGTCGATCCGGTCCAGGAAGCTGGCGATGAAAACACGTTGCACCTTCAACATGGTGGCCTCGGCCGCCCCACGCGGCGTGTAGCGCGCGCGCACCGAATAAGGCCCTACCTCGAAGCCGTGAATGCGCCCCGCCACCACCTCCAGGCTGCCATCCGCAAGCATCGCCGCGACCTCGTCGGCGGTCGGCGGCGCCATGCGGTGGCGATGCGTATCCCAGTAGCGGCGCGCATGCCGCAGAAACCGCCGCCGTTCCGCCGGCGGCAGCCGGCCCCATAGCTGCGCCGTAACCGGCCGCATGCTGTCGATCACGCCGCGCCAATCCACGCCCTGCTCGCTCGCCGCGAACACCTCGTCACGCAGCCGCACCATAAGCTGCGTCAGCGACTGCTCCTCGGCCAGCGTGAAATGCGGCGTGTCCCAGTCCGCCGCCGGCGCGTGCCGCGTCGGCAGCAGCCCGCGCCGCGAAACCGCGACGATCTTGCCGCGAAAGCCGCGCCGCCGCAGGGACATCGCAACGTCCACCATGGCAAGCCCGGCGCCCACGATCAGCGCCGGCTGGTCGTTGCTCAACGGTGCCGCGGCCCGCTCGCCCCATGGATTGGCACAAATCAGCTCGTAAGGCTGCTCCTGCGGCGGCAAACTATCCTGCGCCAGCACCACGCCGGCCACCTCGATCGTCCGCCCACCCGCCAGGCTGAGCGCATACCCGCTGCGGCCGGTCTCTACGATATCCGTCACCTGCTCGGTCAGCGGCCGCAGCCCCCGATGCCGCGCCCCATCGGCCACCGCCGCGTCCAGCAGCGCCTGCAAATATCGCGCATACAGCGCCCGCGTAACAAACAGCCCGGCCGACGTCTCATGCAAGCCCGGCAGATCGCCGGCGGACTGCCGCTTCAGCCAGTCGGTGAAATGGTTCGGCTCCTCGGCGAGCGCGCTCATATTCGTGGCGCGCACGTTCAGCAGATTCTCGCCGGCCCCGTCCTCGGCGCCCCCGCGGGTCTCGTCCGTGCATTCGCACAACAAAACCGGCTGGTCCGCCGGCAGCAGCCGACGCAGGTGCAAGGCCGCGATGACGCCGGAAAATCCGGCGCCAATAACCGCGATCGGCCGCTTTGGGGTGGTGGTTTCCAACAGGTCCTCGAACGGCGGGGAAGCGCGTGCCCGGGTAGGCGGGCTACTTCCCTGAGACCACGTTTTCGGCCCGCTGTTAAGGCCAGGGCTCTCCCCGGCCTCGCCGTTCCCTACGCCGCAACCGGCAGCCGCAGCCGTATCAGCCGCTCGATGCCCTTCAACGCACCGCGCTCCGCATCGTCGCACAGGCTGATCGCGGTCCCGGTCGCCCCGGCCCGCGCGGTCCGCCCGATGCGATGCACATAAGCCTCCGGCACGTCCGGCAGGTCGTAATTGATCACATGCGTCACGCCATCCACATCGATGCCGCGCGCGGCGATGTCGGTCGCGATCAGCACCGGCACCTGCCCGGTGCGAAAGTCGGAAAGCGCCCGCTCCCGCTGGCCCTGGCTCTTGTTGCCATGGATCGCATTGGCGTTCAGCCCGGTCGCCGCCAAATGCTGCACGATGCGGTCCGCGCCGTGCTTGGTGCGCGCGAACACCAGCGTGCGCCCGGTCGCCTTCTGCCGCAGCACACGCGCCAGCACCGCCCGTTTTTCGGACTGCGGAACGAACATCACGCTCTGCTCCACGCGATCCACCGTCGTCGCCTCCGGAACAACCGCGACACGCTGCGGATTGCGCAGCAGCGCGGAGGCCAGGCCCGCAATCTCCTTCGGCATCGTCGCAGAGAAGAACAGGCTCTGCCGCTGCACCGGCAACTCGCGCGCAATCCGCCGGATCGGAATGACAAACCCCAGATCCAGCATATGGTCGGCCTCGTCCAGCACCAGGATTTCGGTCTGGTCCAGCCGGATAAACCCGCCCGCGAACAAATCGAGCAAACGCCCCGGCGTCGCGACAACGATCTCGATGCCGCGCGCCAAAGCCTGGATCTGCTTGCCCTTCGGCACGCCGCCGAAAATCACCGTGGCGCGGATATTCGTGTTGCGCCCATAGGTGCGGAAACTCTCCGTAATCTGGCTCGCCAGCTCACGCGTCGGCGCCAGCACCAGCACCCGGCACGTCAGCGGCGCCGGCCGCCGCGGGTTCTCCAGCAGCCGATGCAGGATCGGCAGCGCGAACGCCGCGGTCTTGCCGGTCCCGGTCTGCGCAATGCCGAGCAAATCGGCGCCGCGCATGACATGCGGAATAGCCTGGGGTTGAATGGGGGTAGGGGTCTCGTAGCCAGAGCGACCAAGCGCGGCCAAAAGCGGCGCGGCAAGGCC
>JAATGE010000235.1 GCA_015654825.1 Rhodospirillales bacterium | reverse complement strand
GTAGCTGCAGAGCGCGGCCACGACCAGCCACGCGGAGCTGAACGTCTAGCCGCGGTGCAGGGCGAGCACGCCGAGCGATGCCGCGCTGAGCAGCGCCACCGCGGCCCACGTGATGAATTGGCCCACGTCCATGCGGCCCACCGCGCCTTGCCCCACTGCCACGCCGCTCTCCTCCTGCTTTTGCGCGCATCATACGGGGGAAGCGCGCCGATGCTACCCCGCGCACGGCCGGCCTTGACGCGACCGCGCCGCCGGGTTGAATACGGCATCGATATGGATGCGGGGACGGAAATGGGCAGGCGGATTTCGTATCGCTTGTCGCGCCTGAGCCAAATGAACAAAAGTTTTTTGGTTCTTTTTTTCAAAGAAGAACTTCTTTTTGAAAAAAGAAGCAAAAACTTTCGTTAATTGTTCCTTATCCGATACCTTCCTACGGCATGTCGGCTTCGGCCGCCGCCGACATCGGGCTCGCGACGTGGGCCGGGTCCACGCTGTAGGCGCGATACAAATGCATGCCTGCACCTGGCACGTCCACGCACAGGGTGGCGGCGCCGGTGCACGCGGAAAGCTCCTGGCCATTGCGCACGACATGATAAACGAACGGCCCGGGTACCTCGGGGCCGGCGACCGGCAGCCAGCTGATGGTGACCTGGGGGCGCGTACAGGGCTGTGCCGTGTCGCCGCGCTGCACCCGGCACGCCGCCAGAATGCCGGTCGGAATATGCGTCGAAAGCACCAGCGGCGGCAACGGCGATTGGGAGAAATCGAATTCGTCGATCAGATGCCCGACATTCGCCGTCGCACCGTTGAACCAGGTGACTTTCGTTACCGAGTCACGAATATCCGGCCGGTGCTCCACATTGCCGACAGCGGCGGGATCGAGCCGCGCGGAACCGGCAAAAATATCCTCGATGAATGTGGCGTAGCTGTCCAGGCTCAGCACGCTGTGATCGATATATCCGGGCCTCGCCCAGGCGCTGATCAGCAGGCCCGGCACGCGCAGGCCAAAACCCGCAACAACCTGCCGATCCGCCGTGCTGTCCACGTTGGGCGGCACCACGTGATCGTAAAACCCGCCCCAATCGTCCCAGGTGAGAAAAATCGCGGTGTCTTGCCAATAAGGTGACTGCATGACCGCGTTGATCAGGCTGGTGACATACTCCATGCCGGCAGTCACGCCCGCCGGCGGGTGCTCGGAAAATTGCTGTTCCGGTACGATCCAGGAAACCTGCGCCAGCGCGCCCGTTGCGATGTCGGCAAGAAAGCGTTTCAACGGCGGATTGTGCGCCGCGAGATAGGGGCGGCCCTGGCGATGCACATACAGGAACGAAGGCGCTGGGTTCCAGATCGAGGGGACCAGGCTGCTCTGGCTCTGCGGCGCGCAGGTCATTTCGCCATCCTCGCAGTCCGGCTCAGGCCCTTCGCCGAGATAATATTTCCAGCTCACACCGTGCAAATCGAGGAACTGGAACAGGCTTTCCCAGGGGTAGGTGACCTCCGGCCCTGGTTTCGGCGCCGTCACCGAAGTGCTGCAGCTCGCAGCCTGAATGCGGTTGGTGCAGATCGCCGTCCACTCGCTGACCATGTCGAGATGCGCCGGCACCGACCAGGAACGCTCGCCCTCGAACATATGGTCCTGCAACACGAAATGCTGGGCATAGGCCCAGTAGTTCGGCAATTCGGCCGCGGTATGGTAGCCCATGACGTCGTGCCGCCTGGCGCCCGCCAGCGAGCCCGAGCATTGCGGGCGGTTGCCGCAGCCGCCGCTCGCCGCCACCGTCTGCCGCCGCACGAACCCGTTCATTTCCGCGGCCGCCACCCCGTTCGCCAAATCGTCCATGGCGTCCACCGCCATGTGCGGCCCGCCGCCGTTGATGTCGTGCACGTCATGAAACGGGACGATGCAGCCAAGCCGCGGCCGCGCCGGGTCAAGCGGCACACAGGTGCCGGGTCGAAGCCCGTCGGCCCCCGGGTATTTTCCGAAATATTGATCGAAGGAACGATTTTCCTGCACGATGATGATGACGTGCCGGATCGGCGTGGCACCGTGCAGGCAGGTGGAAAATGCGATCGCCAGCAGCGCGGCAGCCGGCACGGCACCAATATTCACCAACATTGCGACACCGTTTCGGGCTGGATTGCGTCGTGCCGCGGTCCGGCATCGATCCCGAGCGGGAATATATCGGTGCTTTGGTTGCGATTGAGTTAAGTGAGGCCAAGGGGCTCCGCCCCCTGGACCCCCGACGGCGTGCCGCCGCTGTCATATTCGCTGCGCGGCTTCTCATCGTCTGCCCGGCGAAGCCTGTACCAGACACGATTTTTCAGGCTTCGCCGTTGCCCCCAATAAATGGGGTCTGGGGCCTCAGGCCCCAGCTTGGTTCAGGGCCAGGGCCCCATAGGCGCGAAGATAAGGATTATAGAGCGAAATCAATGAGTTGAATTTTGGTGGCTTCGCCG
>JAATGE010000399.1 GCA_015654825.1 Rhodospirillales bacterium | reverse complement strand
GGGTCCAGGGGGCAGAGCCCCCTGGTCGGCGAAGCCATTAAATTTCAACTCATCGATTTGGCTCTGTCTTCGCGCTTGTTGGGCTCGCCTGCGCGAGCGGCCGCCGTCACAGATATGGAAGCATAAGCCGCGCGGCCGCGTCGCGAAGACGCGTCGGGACCGAGCGGGCCGCGAGTGCGGCTTCGGTGAGCGGAATACCGCGGCTGCGAAGCATCAGCGCCGTGAGGGTTGCCGCCAGCTCGCGATCGTAGACCTCCATGCACAGCTCGAAATTCAGCCGAAACGAGCGGATATCCCAGTTGCTGCTGCCGATCAGGCACCATTCGCCGTCCACGACCATGATTTTTGAATGGCGAAATGGAGGTGGGCACAGCCAGATGCGAACGCCGTCGCTCAGCAGCGGGCCGACATTGGCGCGGGTGGCCCAGTTGACCAGCGTGTGGTTGCTGTTTTGCGGCACCACGACATCGACCGCGACGCCGCGCATCGAGGCCAGCGAGAGTGCCGTGACCATCCTGGTATCGGGCAGGAAATAGGCGGTCATGACGGCGATGCTCTGCTGTGCGCAGGCGACCGCCTCGAGAATCGCGAACTCGATTTTCTCGATGTCCTCGTCGGGCCCGGAGTCGATGACGCGGGCCGGCGCGGCGCCGTTGTCCTGAAGCGCGGGGAACCAGGCTGTTCCGCCCAGATCCTCGTCGGTGGCGAACGCCCAATCCTGGGCGAACGCGACGGCGAGCTGGCCGACGACCGGGCCTTCGACGCGAAAATGCGTGTCCTGCACCGGTACCTTCGGGCGGCTGGCGAGCACGTTCTCGTCGGCGATGTTCATCCCGCCGGTAAACGCGATCGAGCCGTCGACGACCAGCACCTTGCGGTGCGAGCGCAGGTTTACGAAGGGCATGCGCCAGGGCAGCAGCGAGTGCAGAAAGCGCGCGGCCGGCACCCGCTTGCGGCGCAGATGATGATAGGCGGCGGAGCGCAGCCAGCCGCCGCCGATGCCGTCGATCAGCACGCGCACCGCGACCCCACGCGCATGGGCGGCGGCCAGCGCGTCGATGAAACGGCCGCCCGAGACATCGTCGCGGAAAATGTAGGAGGAGAGGCCGACGCTGCGCTGGGCGGCCGCGATGGCGGCCAGCATGGGCGGGTAGGCCTCGTCGCCGTCCTGATATGTGGTCACCGAATTGCCCGGCAGGATCGGCCGCGCGGTAATGCAGCCGATGCCGCGGTCGAGCGGGTCGAGATGATCGTCGTCGGTGGGGGACGGCCAGGCGGACCGGCCGGTGTGGCCACCCGCCGGCGGGCGCATCAGCCGAGCGCGCTGGCGCACGCGGTTGACGCCGAACAGCGCGTAGCTGACGGCGCCGGTGATCGGCGCGAACCAGGCCAGCCCGATCCAGCCAACGGCGGAGGCGACTTCGCGCTTGTGCAGCAGCACGTGCACGGTCACGAGGGCGGCGAGCGCCAGGCCGATCGGAAAGGTTACGGCGGCGCGATCACGCAGCAGCAGGTGGAGAAAGTCGTTCACAAGTCACGCACTACCAAATCGCGCGGCTCAGGGCGACGGTGCAGGAGTGTTGGAAGAGAAGGCTAGGGGCTTTGCCCCTAGGACCCCACTGGGGCCTTCGGCCCCAGACCCCAATTTTGTTGGTTCCGAGATTGGCGTCGGCCCGGAGCAAAACACGCGCTGCGGCAGGCTGCACCTCGTGCAGAACAGTGTCGCTGCGCGGCTTTTCATCGTTCCCCGGCGAAGCCAGTACAAACATGGACTTTCAGGCTTCGCCGTCCCCCCATGAACGGGGTTCGGGGCTAAGGCCCCGTCGCGCGCAGCACGCCTCCGGCGTGACGGGTCCCTGGCCTTGCATTCTCGCCTAGGGGGCGACCGCCACCACCGCCAGGACGGCCGCATTGAGCGTCAGGAGCCACGGCGCGGCGCGGGCGAAGGCCTGTCGCATGGGGCGGCTATGGCCGGCGATGCCGATCATTGCCAGCACCGGGACGGTGCCCAGGCCGAACGCCAGCATGCCGGCGGCGCCGCGCAGCGGGGTGGCCAGCGCGCAGGCACCGACCAGGGCGGCATAGAGCAGGCCGCACGGCAGGAACCCCATGGCCAGGCCAAACAGGTAGGCACCACCGGGGCGGGTGCGGTTCAGGCGGCGGAGCCAGGGCCAGGCGCCGCGGCCGAGCCTGCCGGATGGGGCGAAGCGCACCCAGGCGGCGGCCAGCAGGAACACTGCCGCGAGCAGCAGTAGGATTTGCCGCGCCGGCGCCAGCAGGCCGACGAAGGCGAGGCCCGCGGCGCCGGCGACGGCCCCGAGCGCCGCGTAGGTGGTGAGGCGGCCGGCGTGGTACGGCAGCAGCAGGCCGTTGCGCAGGCGATGGGCCTCGCAGAGCCGCGCGGCCGGCACGGCACTGAGGCGTTCCGCCACCTGGCCGGCAACCAGCGGGCCGCACATGGCGCTGCAGTGCACCGTGCTGCCGGCGGCGCCAAGCAGGAACAGGCCGGCCACGCCGACGGGCGGCGTGGCCGGAAGCAGCGCGGCGCATTGCGCGGCGAAAAAGGCCACCGGGTCAATCACTCGTCAAAGGTCGTACGCGCAAGCTGGCGGCGCGTTGACCTGCGTCAACGCCACAACCTTACCGCGCCGTCATCTTGCGGCGCGGCAAGACTGATCCCGGTGCCCGGGGGGAGATGTGTGATGCAGGACGAAACCGCTTCGGAGTGGTTTACCGGCGTGATGGTAGCGGTGTTCGGCGTGATCGGCCTGCTGATGGCCGGCGGCGCGCGCGACATCGAGATATTTATATTCGGCATTTCGCTGCTCGGCTTCGCGGTGGTGTTCATTGCCGGCCTGATACGGCGCCATTTCGACATCAGCGAACGGGCTGCCGCGAAGGAGCGCACCCATGGCTGAGGCGGTGATGGCTTCGGGCGTGATGGCGGCCGCCGGTCGGCGTCCGCCCGTCGACTACAACATGGACGTGGTGAAGAAATTCACCATCGCGACCGTGTTCTGGGGCAGCGTCCGGTTCCTGGTATGCGTCTATATCGCCCCCGAACTGGCCTGGC
>JAATGE010000393.1 GCA_015654825.1 Rhodospirillales bacterium | reverse complement strand
TCCCCGGCGCCGAGGAGGATCCGCGGTTCTGGGCCAGCGGCATCAGCCTGGTCGCGCACATGCGCAGCCCGCTGGTGCCGGCCACGCACATGAACACCAGAATGCTGGTCACGACGCGCGGCTGGTTCGGCGGCGGCGGCGACCTGACGCCGATGCGACTCGACACGCCCGAGGCGGTGCAGGACGCCGCCGACTTTCACGCCGCCTATCGCGCCGCCTGCGATCGCCACGACCCCGAGTACTATCCGCGCTTCAAGGAGTGGTGCGACCGCTACTTCTTCCTGCCCCATCGCAACGAGCCGCGCGGCGCCGGCGGCATTTTCTACGACCATTTTCATTCCGGCGACGCGGCCGCCGATTTCGCCTTCACCCAGGATGTGGGTCGGGCGTTCCTGGCCGGTTATGCCCCCATCGTGCGCCGGCGGATGGCGCAACGCTGGACCGAGGCGGACCGCGAGCACCAGTTGATGCGGCGCGGCCGCTACGTGGAATTCAACCTGCTGTACGACCGCGGCACGACGTTCGGCCTGCAGACCGGCGGCAATGTCGAGGCCATTCTGATGAGCCTGCCGCCCGAGGTAACCTGGCCCTGAGCGGGCGCCTGGCCGGCGCCCGGTGCTTCGGTCCGAGGTCATCAAATTGACATGGGGCCGGCGCGGGCTAGCATGACGGCACGCGGCGTCGCCGCGTCCGATGTCCGGGGGCGTTCTGCCCCTCGCCTAGCGGCACGCACGCCGCCGCCGTCGCACTGCCCTCCCGGGCTGCCAGGAGTTCGATGACCGCGGATCGAGGCATCCTCACGCGCCGTGTGCTGCTGCAATGCGCGGCCGCCGCGGGTACGATGGTGCTCGGAGCGGCCCGCGGCGAAACCGCGCTGGTGGGGCCGGAGAACGACCCGACGCTGTTCGCGGCCGGGCCGGTCGGCAGCGAGACCGGGGCCTGGGCCCGCCTGTTGCTGGCGTCGCTCGCCGGCGGCATGCCGAGCGGCGGCCTGCTGAAGCTGCGCTACTCCGGCGGGCAGGACGGCGTTACGGTCGCCAACCAGTTCGATGCGCGCGCCATGGCGGACGGCAGCCAGGCGCTGCTGTTTCCCGGCTGCGTGGCGCTGGCGCTGATGGCCGGCGACGGCCGCGCGCAGTTCGATTTCGGCCATTTCCTGCCGCTGCTCGCGCTGGCCAGCACGGATGTCGTGATGTTGCGCGGCGGCCTGAACGTGCCGCACCGGCCGGGCCCGGTGCGGCTGGTGTGCGGCACGGCGCCGCAGCCGGAGCATACCGCGCTACTGGCGCTGGACCTGTTGCAAATCGACGCCGTCGCGGTGCCGCACGTCGCGGATCCGCTGGACGCGGTGCGTGCCGGCACCGTCGATGCGGTTTTCGTGCGCGGCAGCGACGTTCCGGGCAAGGTCGCTGCCCTCGCGGAGGCGGGGCTGGAGCCGGCCTTTACGACGGGCCTCGTCGATGCGCGCGTCGCGCCGCAGGCGGCCCGGGCGCTGCGCGACGTTCCCGATCTGCTGAGCCTGCTGGCGCCGGCGCAGCGCACCGAGGATACGCGGGTGGCGGCCTGGCGGGCCGTTGCCGCGGCCAGCGCGCTCGATCTGGTGCTGGCGCTGCCGCGCCTCAGCACGGCGTCGTCGGTGGCGAACTGGCGGCGGGCGTGCCGCGAAACCATGGGCGACGATGCGATCGAGCGGGAGGTCTACAGCCGCGCGCTGCTGGTTTTGTCGGAGCAGGAAATCGCCATGGCGATGCAGGCGATGCGCGCTGACGCGCCGGCGCAGTTGACGTTCCGGCGGTGGCTGGCGGACCGGCTGAACTGGCGCCCTGCCTGAGTTGGTCTGGTATCGACGGGCGGTTGGTATCAACCGTTTGGTAACCGCCGTCCCGTATCCTGAGATTGGGCGACAAGGCTCGCCCAGGATACAGGAGGCTTTCTTGCCCGGCGATCTCTCGATTACGCCCGTTGTGCCAGTATGGCGGACGCAGCCGCAGCGCACCGATACACATGATGCGAGCGCCGGCGCGGCCCCCGCGGCGGCGGCCAATCCGGCGGCGACGCCGCATTTGCTGAACCCGGATTTTCATCTTGATCCCGGGTTGAACATCGTGGTGCTGCAATTCTTCAACACCAACGGCGACCTGACGCAGTCGATTCCGTCGCAGAAGCAACTGGACGCCTACCGGGCGGATGGCGGCGTGACGCAGGCGCACTCGCCACCTGCGCCGGTTTCGAAGGTTCTGTAGTTTGCGATAGGAAGGCCAGGGCTCTGCCCTGGACCCGCTGGGGACAAGTCCCCAGACCCCATTAATAAAGAATCGTTAGCGGAAACGGCGAAGCCAGAAAAATCCATGACATTTACAGGCTTCGCCCAAAAGCCAAGGAGAAGCCGCGC
>JAATGE010000573.1 GCA_015654825.1 Rhodospirillales bacterium | reverse complement strand
GCGGAGGAACGGGATGCGCCGCCCATGCCGGGTGCGGCACAATATTCCGGATCGCCCCGAAAACCGGACTGGAAACGGTTCTGCACCGCTTCCAGGGCGGCACGTCCGACGGGAGCCACCCAGAGACGCCGCTTACTGTCGTGGATGGCACCCTGTTCGGCGTTACCCGCAATGGCGGCGGCGCGGGATGCGAACGTCATGCTGGATGCGGAACGGTCTTCCAAATCGATCCCGCCGCCAGTGCCTACAAGCTCGTCCACGCGTTCCAGGGCGGTTCCGCCGACGGCGGGCATCCGAGCGGGGCTCTGCTCTTCGCCCGCGGCCTTTTGTACGCCACCACTGATGCGGGTGGACCAAAGTGCGGCGACGTGGGGTGCGGCGCGATCGTCAGTATCGACCCCGCGAGCGGCACCACCGCGATTTTGCACGCGTTCAATGGCGGGGACGGCCGCCATCCGCGCGGCGGTCTGGTGGTCCGCGCGCAACGTTCGCCGACGCCTACTTTCGCCTACGGCACGACCTTCATCGGCGGCACCGCGGATAAGGGCACTATTTTCCGGATCAACCTGGAAACCAACAAGGCGGCTCGGCTCTACAGCTTTACGGGCGGCGAGGATGGGGCCTATCCCAACGGAAAGCTGACATATGGCGCAAACGGCGATTTTCTGTACGGCGCAACGATCAATGGGGGCAGCGCCGCCTGCAAGTGCGGCACGGTTTTCCAGTTCAAACTTTGATCGCCCGGCAACGTTAAGGCCAGGGCAGAGCCCTGGCCTTTTCTAAGGCGCTGATCGTTACGCGTGCTCGTATTATTTGCCCACAACCCCGAGCGGCGTACCAATCCCGGTGCAAAGGTCGTAGCGCTTGGAGGCGCGGCCGCTCGCGGCGTTCGGGCAACTGCCGCTGGTGATATCGGTGAACTCCGCGACGTTGCCGCGATTGGTGTAGATTTCCTTGAGCTCCGCCTCGGTGTTGACATTGAACGTTCCGGCATTGTTGACCAGCGCCGCGACCGCCGGGCTGGCAACGCTGGTGCCGCCGATAACGGTCCAGTTCAGCACGTTGCCGCCGTATGGCGTCGTGTCATAGATCCACACGCCGGTCAGCGGATTGGCATCGAGTGCCACGTCCGGCGTGCCGCGCACGGTACCCAGCACCTTCTTCAAGCCATGCTGGTACGAAGGAAGCGGCACGACAAGGCTTTTGCCGCCGCCGGTATCGGACCAGGTGACCTGGCCCTGAAAATCGCCCGCAAGTGTGCGAACGATCGAGGTGCCGCCGACCGCCACGACGTTCGACAGTGTCGCGGGCACTTCAGGGCCGTTGGTGTCGCCGGTGGAGGCGAAGAACACCACGTTCGCAGCTTTGAAGTATTTCTCGTAATCCTCTTCGTTGCTGAATTCGTTGCCGCCCCAGCTATTGGAAACCTCGCCGCCGCCGGCCGCGGCGACCAGCCCGCCGGCGGTTTTTTCCGCGGCGTAAAGATCGGCGTAGCTGTTGGATGCCGCTTCGACCAGAATGATATTGGCGCCCGGCGCCAGCGCATGCGCCATTTCGATATCGAGCGCTTCCTCCACTTCCCAATCGCCGGTGCTGTCATGCGGAGGTACACTGCCGCTGGCGTAAACTACCCGGAAATTGCTGCCGGTAATCGCCGGCAGGCCGAACTGCTTGCTGAATGCGCTGAGGTCGGCGGCGGCGGTGGGGTAGTCGAAAGCATCGACAATGGCAATGGTTTTGCTGCCGCCGGTGGCAACGGTGGTCAGCGTTTCCGGATTGCAGCCGGTGACCGCCGCCGTGAGGCCGTAGACGCAGGCGAGCGAGGCCGGGGTTTCAAAGACGCCGGCCGGCGCACTGGCGTTCATCGCAGCACCGCGCGGCACGAATATTTCCACATTGGTATGCGCCGCACGGCCACGATCTTGCGGGCGCGCGATGCTGGAGCCGGGGGTGACGATGGTGCCGGCTGGCGTGACGCGGGCGCGGGCGAAAATATCGGCATCGGCCCGGGCGGTGCCGGCGAGGGCGGCGGATGCCGCGAGGGCCAGGATCGATGCGCCGATCTGGCGGGTTTGCGCTGATTTTTTCACGTTGTTACCCCAATTGTTACGAAAACTATCTGGATGGCGGGCACAATCGGCAACACGGCGGAGCCGGATAATAGCGCCGCGGCGGAAGCGCCGGCGGCTACTCGCGAACCTTGAAGACGGTCCCCCGGCCCTCGGCGCCGCCCTGCGACGTCGTGCCGTAAAGGTAGCCTTTCGTGTCGGCGACCAGGGCGGCCATGGGTTCGGCGCCATCTTTTCCGCCGACGAACGAATGCAGCACCAATTCGGCGCCGTCCGGCTCCAGCCGGAACACGGTGCCCACGCCGCCGGCACCGCCAGCGTAGGTCGTGCCATACAGGTTGCCCTGCGCGTCGATGACCAGGCCGGCCATTGGGTAGGCGCCGGCGCTGCCGCCCGCGAAGGCGCACAGCACGCTCTCCACGCCATTCGGCGTGATCTTGAAGACCGTGCCGGCATCGGCCGCACCGCCGCCCTGGGTGGTGCCGTAGAGATTGCCGAATTTGTCCACCACCAGTCCGCCATCGGGCGTGGCGCCGTCGCTACCGCCGGCGAAGGCGTGCAGCGTGATCATGGTGCCGTCCTTTGCCAGCTTAAAGGCCACACCGAGGCCTAAGCCGCCGCCTCCGGTGGTTGTGCCATAGAGGTTGCCCTTGCTGTCCTCGATCAGGCCGCCCAGAGGAAAGGCACCGTCAAATCCGCCGGCAAACTCGTGCAGAAGAAATTCCTTGCTGAAACGGGTAAGCTTGAAAATGCTGCCCCCTTGATCCCCGTTCGCGCCGGCTGCCGTCGTGCCATAGATGTTTCCCGCACTGTCGCGGACCAGGCTGCTATTGGGGAATGCACCATCGGACCCGGCTTGAAAGGCGTAAAGTAGTTTGTCCTTGTTAGCCGGCGTGAGCCTGAAGACGTTGCCGGCGGTCACGAAGATGCCATCCGGGCCGACCCCTGAAGTTGTGCCGTAGAGATTGCCGCTGCTGTCAGCAATCAGGCCGGCCGCGGGGTAGGCGCCATCGCGGCCGTTGCCGAAGGAATGCAAGACTGTTTCGGTGCGGTCGGGCGCAATTCGGAACACCGTACCTGAGCCATAAGGACCATGTCGATGCGCCCCGCCATCCAAGGTGGTGCCGTAGAGATTGCCCGCACTGTCCCGGAGCAGGCCGGCCCTTGGAGTGCCGCCGTCCGCCCCACCGGTGAAGCTGTAGAGCACGCGGTACGAAGCTTCCGTTGCGTGTGCACGGGACGGTGCGGCGGTGGCCAGGGCGGCGAGCAGGGCAAGCGACAAACAAACCGCGTTGGCGCATATCAATCTTGACCTGGCGGGCGCTGCCTGCACGCCGCGGAGGGCGTTCAGGTTCACCTCTGG
>JAATGE010000646.1 GCA_015654825.1 Rhodospirillales bacterium | reverse complement strand
GCCTTACACGCCTGGGCGCCGGAGTAATCGAACTCGCACGCTTGGCCAATGATGATGGGGCCAGCGCCAATGATCAGGATGGACGAAATGTCGGCGCGTCTAGGCATGTGTCATCTAGTCTCACGAGCAAGTGGTTAAGGTGCACACCGTGCCACACTATTTGGCCTTAGACAGGCGAGCAGCCAATGTCTCCATCAATGCCTCGTCTGATGCAAATAGCGAATATGCATTTATGTTCATTTCGTCAAGTATTCCCATCATTTTTGTTGCGACGCGTGGATCAAAGTTGGCTTTGAGAATTTCATCTTGTCGCTGCGGCACACCGTTTTGCATTGCATCTTCCAGACTTGACATTGAATCTTCGTGACTAAAAAACTCCCACTCGCTTTCACCATTAAGACGAATTGAAATCGTATAGTTGCTTTGCTGAAGCAAATGCCGACGGTGCGCTCGCACGTTCTCATCTAGGCGGTAGATTGACCCGTAAGAGGCGCGAAGTTTCAGGCCATCTGGGGACTCATTGAGGACCACTATAGACGCTGGCTTGTTGCGTGCATTTCGAAACGCAAAGAAGGCTGCTATGTATATGGACCTTGTCCAGTCCATGAGTGGTGAAGGAAATCCGTGATGTCGCAGGTACACGAGATACTCGTAATTCGGGATGGTGCCCGCTGCCCCCAAATGTATAAGGAACTGATTATTTACCATAACCGGATCCCGGAGGCCCTTCTCAACTTCATCTATAGGCTGGACTTGCCAGTGACACTCTTTAAACGACTCGATCTTAAGACGCGCAGCCTCGGCATATCTATAGTATCCAATCACCGACATAGGCGCCGAATTCGTTCGCTCAAGTGTCGTTTCGAGTTTCCAATCACAGTTCGAGTGCCCGCGGAAGAGAAGCGGGCGAATATTGCCGTGGCAATCCTTAGGCGGGCGAATTTCGTTGATGTATTTGACGAATTCGTCCCAGTCAGGAAAGTCTTCTGATCTGGTCATGACCACGAAGGCACCAAAATAGTCACATTTGCCCTAGATCGCATCGCTGGCCATCGCCTCGACAAACCGCTCGAATAAATAGTGGCTATCACTCGGCCCCGCGCTAGCCTCCGGATGGTACTGCTCCAAGAACACCCGCTTCCCCGCGCAGGCAATCCCCTCGTTGCTACCGTCAAACAGACTCCGGTGCTTGACCACCACGCCCTCCGGCAGCGACGCCTCATCCGCCGCGAAGTCGTGATTCTGGCCCGTAATCTCCACCCGCCCCCGCCCCAATCCAATCACGCCGGCACTTCGTCGCCCGGATCGGGCTCGCGATCCGGCGCCAGCGCCAGAATTACATGCAAATCCCCCGCCCGCGCATCCCCGGCCCGCCGGCGGAAAAATGCCGCCGCCGTCTCCACCGCGCCCACCTTCTGCGCTACCGCCGAGGCAATCCATTGGTTTAACGAAACACCATCCTCCTTCGCCAGCCGCTCTGCCGCGGCCTTGATCGAGGCAGGAAGTTTCAGCGGATACGTCCCCTTGCTCATGTCACCATTTTCTTCCACAGCGCGCCCGGCGCCATCACACTCACGCCAAAACGCCGGGCCGCGTCCGCGAAATCGTCCTATTTGTGCGCCAAGGTCACAGATGGCGCCGCACGTCAGGGCCCACCACCCCCCATCGCCTCAACAAACCGCCCAAACAAATAATGGCTGTCACTCGGCCCCGGGCTCGCCTCCGGATGATACTGCACCGAAAACGCCCGCCGCTCCGCGCAGGCAATCCCCTCATTGCTGCCGTCGAACAAACTGCGATGCGTCACCACAACCCCCTCCGGCAGCGACGCCTCATCAACCGCAAACCCATGATTCTGGCTGGTGATCTCCACCCGCCCCGTAACCAGATCTTTTACCGGCTGGTTCGCCCCGCGATGCCCGCGCTCCATCTTGTAGGTGCGCCCACCCAACGCCAGCGCCAGCAACTGGTGCCCCAAACAAATCCCAAACACCGGCGTGCCGCTCGCCAGCACACCCTGGATCGCCGGCACGGCATAAACCCCCGTCGCCGCCGGATCGCCCGGGCCATTGGACAAAAACACCCCGTCCGGCCGGTGCCGCAAAATATCCTCGGCCGACGACGAAGCCGGCACCACCGTCACCCGGCACCCCGCACTCGCCAAACACCGCAAAATGTTGCGTTTTGCGCCGTAGTCGACCGCCACGACATGGAACCGCGGCGCCTCCATGCGCCCAAATCCACCCGGCCAGGCATATTCCGTCGCGTCCCAGGTAAAACTTTGCGTGCACGAAACCTCTGCCGCGAGGTCCATCCCCTCCAGCCCCGGCCAGGCCGAAGCCGTCGCCTGCAACGCCGCCAGATCAAACCGGCCATCGGCCGGATACGCCAAAATGCCGCTCGGCGCGCCGCCGTCACGAATGCGCGCGGTCAGCGCCCGCGTATCCACGCCGCCGATCCCCGGCACCCCACGCGCCTTCAGCCACGCATCCAGCCCGCCGGTCGCGCGCCAGTTGCTCGCCTCCGTCAAATCCTGCTTCACCACCAGCCCGCGCGCGGCAATATTCGCCGCCTCCAGATCCTCGGCGTTGGCACCCACATTGCCGATGTGGGGAAACGTGAAGCAGATCACCTGCCCGGCGTAGGAGGGATCCGTCAGCGTCTCCTGGTACCCGGTCATGCCGGTGTTGAAGCAGATCTCCCCCAGCCCGCCGGCGCCGGGAGCGGTGTGTGCGCCGAACCCGCGACCCCAAAAAACCTGCCCATCAGCGATCACCAGCGCCGCATCCGCCCCGGCCGGCGCCGGCCCCGCCTCCACCGTTTCCCGCAAATCGGCGACCGAAAGCCCGGTCACCGCCATCACCGCCGCCCAGTGCTTGGTCGGCACCGCCCGTGCCTGCCGCCATTTGCGTATGGCATCCAGCCCCACGCCCGTCAGGCGCGCGGCCTCCTCCGGGCCGCCCAGGCGGTCCACAATTTCGTCGACACTGACCATGAAGCCGACTCCTAGCGGAATTTTTTTCCACCGGCAAACGTGGCGGGGCATTCGCGGAATTCAATTCCCAGGCCGCGCCTCGTAGCCGCCCGGACAACCGCATCCCGGCAACCCGGTCCGCCATCGCAACACCGCCGCCGTGCACCCGGCGGCAAAACCCTTGCCTTCCCGCCCCCACCCGGCCACATCCCCCGGAGAGGGCCCGCATGTCCGTCCACATCGAAATCGACCACCGCAAAGCCCGCCACCCGGAAAAGGCACACCGGCCGGACAACCAAATCCAGCGCAAACCCGCCTGGATCCGCGTCAAAGCGCCTACCCACCCGATCTACCATGAGACCCGCGCGCTGATGCGCGCCAACGGCCTGGTGACGGTCTGCGAGGAAGCCGCCTGCCCCAACATCGGCGAGTGCTGGTCGCAGCGCCACGCCACCATGATGATCATGGGCGATACCTGCACGCGCGCCTGCGCCTTCTGCAACGTTGCCACCGGCCTGCCCGGCCCGCTCGACGCCACAGAGCCCACTCGTGTCGCGGACGCCGTGGCCCAACTCGGCCTGCATCATATTGTGATTACCAGCGTGGACCGCGACGATCTTGCCGATGGCGGCGCCGCGCATTTTGCCGCCGTCATCGCCGCCATTCGCGGCGCCGCCCCCGCGACCACGATCGAGGTGCTGACCCCCGACTTCCTGCGCAAGCCAGGCGGCGCCGAGACGCTGGCGACCGCCGCCCCCGACGTATTCAACCACAATCTGGAGACCGTCCCGCGCCTGTATCCAAGCGTCCGCCCGGGCGCCCGCTACTACCAGTCGCTGCGCCTGCTCGACCAGGTGAAGCGCCTCGCTCCCTTGGTCTTCACCAAATCCGGCCTGATGCTCGGCCTCGGTGAGGAGCGCGCCGAGATCGGCCAGGTGATGGATGATTTGCGCATCGCCGACGTCGATTTCATCACCATGGGCCAGTACCTGCAGCCGACCGCCAAACACGCCGCGGTCGCCCGCTTCGTGCCGCCCGAGGAATTTTCCGAGTACGCCAGCCTGGCCCGCGCCAAGGGGTTCCTGCAGGTCGCCGCCACCCCCCTCACCCGCAGTTCGTACCACGCGGACAGCGATTTTGCCGAAATGCGCGCCACCCGCGCCGCCCGCCTCGCCGCCTGATGCCCACGTTCGCCAACCGCGTGCAGGTGCCCTACCGCCCGGACCAATTGTTCGACCTGGTCGCCGACGTCGATAAATACCCTGAATTCCTGCCCTGGTGCGGCGCCGCGCGCGTGCGCACCCGCTCCGAGTCCGAGTTGCTGGCCGACCTGACGATCCGTTTCGGCCCGTTTCACGAGACGTTTGCCAGCCGGGTCAGCCTGGAGCACCCGCATAGGATCCGCGCCCGCTACGAGAACGGCCCCTTCCGCTACCTGAACAACCAATGGGTTTTTTCGCCGCGCCCGGCCGGCGCCCAGGTCGATTTCTGGGTCGATTTCGAATTCCGCAACCGGCTGCTGCAGGCCGCCATCGGCGCGGTGTTCTCGGAAGCCGTGAAACGAATGGTAAGCGCCTTTCTCAAACGGGCACGCGACGTTTACGGCGCCCCCCCGTCGAACCACATGCTGGGGCAGGCCGCCGACCCGGCCGCCGCCCGATCCTAACCAATAGGGAACTCCGCATGCGCAAAGCCGCACTGATCCTCGCCCTGGCCGTCGCTTCCGGCGCCGCCTGGGCCCAGCCTGCGCCAGACGCCGGCCCACCTCCGGGCGCCCCGCCGCCCACCATGGCGCCGGCCATGGCTCCCCATCACATGAAGATGAAAGACCGGTTCGAGACCGCGAACACAACGCACGACGGCCGCCTGACGCTCGATCAGGCGCAGGCCGCGAACTGGAAAATGGTGGTGCGCCACTTCCCGGACATCGACCATGACCACAAGGGCTACGTGACGCTGCAGGACCTGAAGCAGTTCCGCCAGGAAATGCATGCCGCGAAGCAAGGTGCCATGCCGCATGGTCAGCCACCCGCCCCGGGTGCGCCGCCGCCGGGCGCCCCGCCGCCGGGTGGCCAGCCGCCGGCGCCCGGCGCGCCACCGCCAGGCAGCCAGCCTTACTGATTTTGAGAAGGCCGAGGCCCTGCCCCGGCCTTCTTCGCATCGCCCG
>JAATGE010000251.1 GCA_015654825.1 Rhodospirillales bacterium | reverse complement strand
TGGGCGGCCTTTACCGGGCCGTCCTCCACCCCCGCGGGCACCAGGGTGCCGCCGCGGCGCACCCCTTCCGCATACACATTGGCGTCTTCCTCCAACCCGCCGCTGCCGGTCATGGCGCCGATCAGGCCGCCGCCAGCTCCGCCCACCACGGCACCGCCCACCGCGCCAGCCGCGGCCGCGACCAGCCATCCCGCCGCGACCACCGGCCCGACGCCCGGTATCGCCAGCATGCCAAGGCCCGCCAACAGGCCCGCGCCGCCGCCCAATATCCCGCCGAAAGCAGCGCCCGCCTCGGCGCCTGGCCCGGCCTCGTTGCCTTCCTTCGTGGTCACGATAACGGCGCCTGTGGCGTTGTTCGCAACCAGGCTGATCTGGTCCGCGGCAATACCCGCCGCTTCCAGCTCATCGACAGTCGTTTTGGCATCGGCATAGGAATCGTAGAGCGAAGTGAGTGTCTGCGTCATGGGAATTTCTCCTCGGCGGGCGCCGCGCCGGGCGCCGCGCAAATGCGGTGGCCGCGGTCTAGTTCGGAACGATATTGCCCTGATAATCGACCGCGACATCGACCTTCTTGCCGTGCTTCGTGGCGGTGCCGCGCCAGATCGACTGGTCGTCCTGCGTCAGCGCGCTGACCGAATGGTAGCCGTGCTTGCGCAGCCGCGCCCGCGCCTGGGCCTCGGTGAAGCTGTTCTTGCCGGCAACCGGTGCCGCGTTGGTGTTGCTGTCGCCCCCGCCCGTGGCAACGGCCGGCGGACTTGGTGAATTGGTGCTCGGCGCGGTTTGCCCGACGGCGGCGCCGGCGAACGCAAGCGCCGCGAACGCGCCCAGAATTGCGTGCTTCATGGTGTTCTCCATCAAATTTGGTTTGCCCCGCGGGCAAGATGCGATATCGGCCATGCGCGGCGCGCCGCCGCGCAGGTCATTCAATGAAAGATGAAATAGGCAACAATCAGCACCGGAAGCGGAACGCCGAGCAGCCAGAACAGTCCGTATTTCATTGCAATATCCACCCGTCTGCCGCGGCACGCACTAGCTGCGGAGCGGCATAATCGTCCCAATCCGGTGGAGTGCGGCAGCCTCGGAAATTACCTAGGACACGGGAGGCGAAGGAAGGCCGGAGCTCTGCCCTGGACCCGTCACGCCGGAGGCGTGCTGCGCAACCCCGTAAGCGCTGCGCGGCTTTTCATCGCCTCCCCTGCGAAGCCAACACCGGAATGAATTTTCCAACTTCGCCGTTTCCCCCCAATGAATGGGGTCTGGGGCCTACTGGCCCCAGCGGGTCCAGGGCAGAGCCCTGGCCTTCCTCCTTCTATACCTCACGCAGCTTCGGCGTTTTCGTGCTGCAAAAAGAACCTCACCATTTCCCTCGTAGCATCGGGCCCGCCCGGATCGGTATAGGACCCGCTGGGGCTGCCGCCCGACCACGCATGCGCCCCGCCATGCACCACCCACTGCTCGGCCACCGCCCGCCCGTCCGCATCTTCATAAGTAACGACAGAATAGGCCCGCCCGCCGGTCACCTGCCCCTGCGCTTCCTTCCGCGTCAGCTTCGTGGACGGCATGGCGCGCTCAATAACCTGCCTGCCGTTCACCGGATTGACGGTGCCGTCGCTATCGCCGTGGAAAACGATCGTCGGGCGCGGCCGGTGCGGCCCGCCCGCCGGCGCGCTCGCCGTTCCGCCTTGTCGCATCGCCATAAAAGCCGACGCCATATCCCGCGCCGCGCCGCACGCCAGCCCGGAATGCACCCCCACCGCCGCGAACAGATCGGGATATGCATGCCCCAGCACCGCGGCCGCCGCTCCGCCCGCGGACAGCCCCGCCACGTAAACCCGCCGCGGAGCGATCGCGTATCGACCCATCACCTCCCGGGCAATCCCCGCCACCAGCGAGGGCTCGCCCCGGTCGCGCGCCTGGTCTCCGGCATTGAACCAGTTCCAGCATTTTGAACTGTTCGCGGCGGCAATCTGCCCCGGATACACAACAATGCAGCCATGTGCCTCCGCCGCTTCGTTCATGCGCGTCCCCGCCGCGAAATCGTCCGGCGACTGCGTGCAGCCATGCAGCATCACGATCAACGGAACCGGTTTGCCGCGATAGCTGGCCGGCACGTAAACCTTGTAGGGCCGGCTGCCCGCCTGGTTGGTGAACGTCGCCGTAATGAACCGCGCCCCATCGGCCGCGGCCGCCTCATCCGTTCCCGGGCGCCCCGCGCGACTTTTGAAACTGGCCACCAAGCCGCGCAGCGCGGGCCCAACGTCCAAAGCCTCGCTTGCCGCGGAGGGCGCCGCCTGCGCACCGGATGGCGCCGCGCGGCCCTGCAGCGTGCGCTGAATGAGCGCCGTCGCGTCGGCCAGCCGGCCCAACCGGCTCCCGCGCGCGGCGTCGAAAATATCCCGAAGTGGGGCGATCATCATTTGGTGCATCCTGTCTGAAGTACGATAATAAGTGTGCCTCGCCTCAATGCGTTCGATCGGCCAACGCGGTACGCACCGCCTGGGAGGCGTGAAACGCGCCCAGCACCGCGATCGACGCAATCGTCGCGCGCGCCAGTTCGGCCGTGACGTCCGGTGCGATCGTGACCAGTCCTAGGACGTTGATGTGCAGCATCTCCCCGGCCGCGCGCGCCCGCTCCAACTCGGCGCGGTCGTAGCGCCGCAGCCCGAGATCCAGCGTTTTCCGCGCGACGGACCGCTGCACCACCTCGGCATGCCGGTCGATTTGATTGCGAATGGCGGTGCGGATGAAATCCGTCCGATTGGCGTAAAAACCCTCCTGCACCATCAGATCGATGTGCCCCAGGTCAACGAAGCCCAGGTTGATCGTGATTTTCTCGCTCTCCTGCGGCTTCGGCCGAAGCTCCATGCTCGCCATCCCTCTACCATCTGTGTGGATGGTAGTTAGGGAGGCGGTCGCACTCAGTCAAGCAGGAAGGCCAGGGCTCTGCCCTGGACCCGCTGGGGCCAGTAGGCCCCAGACCCCATTCATTGCGGGGAACGGCGAAGCTTTATCGGGGGTCTGGGGCCTCGGGCCCCGTCATGCGAAGCACGCCTCCGGCGTGACGGGTCCAGGGCAGAGCCCTGGCCTTCCTAACTCACGCTACGCCCAATAAACTCCGCCATCTCAACATCGCTGGCATCCGCCGGAATCGGCGCCACAAAACGTCCATCCGGCCCGATTAAATAAATCACCGAGCTATGATCCAGCGTATATCCCGCCCGTTCCCCCTCTTCGCGATGCACCACGAAACTGACCTTGAATTCGTCCGCGACCTTGCGCAGCTCCGCGGCCGATCCGGTGAGCCCCAGCAGCAGCGGACTGAATCCACCCGTGTAACGTTGCAGCACGGCCGGCGTATCCCTGGCCGGATCGATGGTAATGAAAAGCGGCTGCACCAGCGCCGCCTTCGCCCCAAGCCGGTCCAGCGCCCCCGCCACGCCGTTCAGCGTCGCCGGGCACACGTCGCGGCACCCCGTGTAACCGAAATAAATCAACAGGTATTTTCCCGGAAAACTCCGGTCCGTCACAACCCTGCCGTCACCGGCCACCAGCTTGAACGGCCCGCCGATCGCCGCCTGCCCGCCCGATCGATCGCCCGGCGCCCCCGTCAGCCACAGCAGCCCACTCGCCACCAGCAGCAGCGCGGCCACCAGCCCGCCGCCGACCGCCAGCGCCCGGCGGCCGCGCCGCCTGCTTCGCGCAGCGTAACGAAGTTTGCCTGGCATCGCCCGCTACATCGGCATCTTCATGCGCATGCCCATGCCCGCATCGGGCGCCCCGCCGACCGGCCGCTTGCGCAGCTTCGCGATCGCGGCCGCAAGCGCACCCTCACTGTCCCATTCCTGCACGGCCCCCGGCCTTTGCACCGCGCGCAACCATCCCTCGCCATCGATCAGCAATTCCATGCCCTGAGCCTCCTGCGCATTCGTACCGGTCACGATCTGGTAGGCCGCCCGCACCGCCGTGCCGGAGGCAACGCAAACGCCGGCCGGCACGCCACCCATATCGTCCTCCGCGACGATGCTTACCACGCCCGCTTCCACCGCGTCGCGTTTCAGGTCGCCGATCGCCAGCCGCACGAACCTGCCGCGCAAATCCTCGAGGCTCACGTCGCGCCCCCCGCAGCGCGCCTGCAACGAAGGTGCCCGCACCGGCTGCGGCCAGGCGCCGCTACGCCGCAGCGCGACGCCCGCATTATGCGCGCGAATATAATCGATCGCCGCCCACCGCTGATCCTCGTCGAGCACGCCAGAAAAGCCCGGCATCGCCTGGCCGCCATCGGCACTGTCGATACCGTGGCTGAGCCACCAGAACAGCTCGCCGTCATCATGGATCCAAAGGTGGCCCGCGGTCAGATCGGCCGGCGGCACCGAAAGCGATTTCGCGGCGGTGCCGTCACCGCTTCCTTCCGCGCCATGACAGACAGCGCAATGTTCCGCATACACCGCGGCCCCCGCCGCAATCGACTCCGCCGAGAAACCCGTCGGCGAGCGATAGAAGCTCGTCGGGTAAGCCTCCACCAGCAGCAGATCGAAATGCGGCACCGCGAACCACGCAATCCCCGCCGCGCCGCACAGCGCCACCACGCGAAACCGCCGCCACGCCAGCGCCGCCACAACCACCCCGATCGCCCCCGCAACCGCCAGCCCCGCCTCCAGCACCTCGCGCCGGAAATCCGCGTCCTCGCGCACCGCCGCCAGGCTGATACGCTGCGCGAACGGCCACCACGGCTGCTCATGCACCGACGGCGGCAATTCGCTGAGCACCGCGGCCGCCATCACGATCACGACGCCGAAGCACGACTGCACCAGGATGCTGCGCACCAAAACCCGCTTCGCGGCCGGCGGGTCGGCGCGCAGCAATGCCGGCGCGAAACGATAACGATTGGCCGCGGCAAACCCCAGCAGCACGCCAAACAAAACGATCTTGCCCAGCACCACCCAGCCATACGCGGTGCCGACCAAACCTGGAATGCTGGCCACCAGCACCCAGCCCTGATACGCGGCCGACAGGCTCAGCGCCGCGATGCACAGTTTTCCCAGCGGCGAGAACCAGCGCGCCGCGATCGCGCCGGCCAACGGCGGCGCATCGCGCACCACCAGCAACAACGGCACCAATCCGCCAAGCCACCCGCCGGCGCCCAGAAGATGCAGCATATCGCACCCCAGCAGCAGGCTCGGGCCGCCACCCTGCGAAAACGCATGGCTATGCCCGGCCTGAACCACGGTTGCGATCGCGGCCGCCCCCAGCGCCACGCGCTGCCGCAATTCCCCGTCGCGCCGCCCGATCAGCCCCGCCACAACCAGCAGCATCGCCAACCGCGCCAGCATCAAATGCCCAAACTCGGTGCCTCCGACAACCGTCGGCAGCGCCTCCAGCGCCTGCGCAACGGACCCGGCATCCGCCATGTCGCCCGCCTGCAGCACGCCCCACGCGAGCGTCGCGATCACAGCGGCAGCAACGCTGCATTGCGCCACCCCCCACAAGCGTCGCTTGATCGCGACAACCACCGCAACCTCCGCCCGCGCGAAAACATGCGGCGCCACGACGTTACGGAATACCAGCGTGCCGAACACCGAAAGCAGCGCCGCCACCGACGCACCCCGCGCCAGCGCCAGCGCCAGCGCCCATCCGCCCTCCGGGCCAAACGACGGAGGCATCGGCCGGCTTTCCTAGTTCGCCACCGAAAAACTGAACTTGCCCTGCGTCTTGTGCGTATCGGTCGCGGTCACGTGCCAGCTCACATTGTAGCTACCCGGCCGCAACTTGCCGAGCCTCACCGCCAGCTTCGTGTCATCGCCCCGCACCTTGCGCACATCACCCAGATCCACGCGCGCGCCGGCCGCGTCCCGGACTTCAATCCTGGAAAAGCCGGGCTCCACGCTTTCCGTGAACGAAATCACAATTTCCGCCGGCGCGCTGGGGACCGTGCTACCAACCGGTGGAACCGCCTCCTTCAGAAACGCGTGCGCCAGGGCGGGCGGCGCCCCGAGAAATATCGATAACGACACTATCGCAAACACATGCATTTTGTTTTCTCCTTTTCCATAGAAAGGCCAGGGGGCTCTGCCCCCTGCACCCTCGCTGGGGCCTTAGGCCCCAGACCCCGATTCTATTGGTTCGCTGGCCTTAACAAACTTCGAATCCCGCTAGAAGTGGAACAACGGCGCGCCTAGCGAGTGCGGCAGCAGGTCATCGAGAAACACATGAAACTGCACCGCGACACCAACATTCGTCCCCGCCGCCTTGTTCGCCGGCACCAGCGCCTCAACACCCACCTGGAACCACTCGCCGAGGTAAATCACCCCCGGCGCAACGGTCCACGTACTCGGCGCATCCGCCGGCGACGTCGCCGGCGACGTCCAGCTGAGCTCAACAACCGGAATCAAATGCCCCAGCAACGCCGGCAGGCCATAGCTCTTCACCTGCGACTGCAAATAGGGAATGCTGTACTGTAACGACAATCCGCCCTCCCACTGGTTCGGATTGCCGTTGTTGAACTGCAGCGACGTCGCCCCCGTCACCGGATCCGTCTGCGGCGCCGCCTTCAACCCCTTGTCGGCGAACGCATAGCTAAGCTCGCCGGTCAACGCCAACGGCCGCAACGCCGGTATCGGCAAATCCCCCATTCCCTTGCCGAAATACAACGTCGGCGCCGTGCTGCCGAACTCGTCCGCACCGAGATGCGACGTGCCGCTGCGCCCGAACTCCCGGCTCACCCCGAGCGCCACAATGAACTCGTGGTCCTCGGTAACGCAGGCAGCATATTTCGCGGTCACCGAAATGTCGTCCCACCCGGTCTCGGTCTTCGCATGGTCCGTCTGGTTGACCGACCAGTCGTCGTCGATGCCGATGCCGAAATTCTCGGTAATCCGCTTGTCGTACTCGAACTGGAAACTCGTGTCGTGGCTCGGCCCGGGGCCGCCGTCGGCGCCGGAACGCTGATAGACGATCTGCGGCAATGTCACCTCGTCCGAAACACCGGGGTCATCCAGCGTCAGTGTCACGGGGAATATGCGGCTGCCGCAGACCGCGTGGGCCATGGCGGGAGACGCGCGCAGCACAACCATGCCGGCGCACGCCGCCACGGCCATCGGGAACATCCGATTCATGGAAAAATATCCTGCTCTGGTCTGAAACGATCACGCGCGGCGAGGTCATCGCCGCGCACGGGGGATCGAGGGTCAGGCCAGGCCGGGAGGGCCTCTTGGGTACGCTGCTTCCGTCGCCCGCGCAGGTGGCGCGCGCGCCTGCTTCAGTGTCGCGCCCCGCATGAAATGGCCCGCATTGGGCGCCGGCAGCACCGGCACATCGGCCGCCACCGCCGGCTGCCACACCCGCGCGCTCGCCTGCAGCATCGTTGCGCAACCATGGCGATGCCGCGGCGCCGGCGCATCGTGCGGATGGTTCGCCTGCCCCGACTGGCAGAACACCATCGCGCGCTCCAGCGCGCGGCGCGGCGCGTCCGTATCGTCGCCCTCCGCCCGCGCCCCGGCCGCCACCTGCCCGGCCAGCGCCAGCACCACGGCCAGCAACCTCACCAGGTCGGCGGCACGGCGAAACCAGCGAGGCAGTGCGGGGCGCATCGCCGGCCACATTACTCCTTCCAACAGGCGCGGCAAACGTTCACTTTGGGCGCGCCATCAGTCGTACCAGCGGAAACCGACGAGGCGGGGCCAAACAGAGGCACGACATCCACGTGAAGCGGGCTTCATCGCGGCCACTGAGCGGCCCGCCGCCGCACTCCGGCACGCTTTCGCGTGACGGGTCCAGGCAGGGGAATCGCATTTGGAATTTTCCTGGCCTGACATTCGAGCCGGACGCTTCGACCCGAAACGAAAGCCAAATTAACAAAAGTTTTTTGGTTCTTTTTTTCAAAAAAGAACAAG
>JAATGE010000260.1 GCA_015654825.1 Rhodospirillales bacterium | reverse complement strand
TTGGATTAAAATCGATCGAGTTATACCAACTGCCTGTTATCTTGACTGTTGCGGTCGTGTCCAGGGTGCGGATAAGGGCAGAGCCCTGGCCTTTGACATGTCTAAATTTAAGGCCGTTGGTACGCGCCGTTCCTCCCGATGCAGCACAATAAACAAACGTTCTTGCCTGGTGTGCGGCGTTCGCCGCCGCTGCGTTCGACCGAACCCAGCGGGCGTGACCCGTGAACAAATGTCATTTTAATGTCGTAATGGCCAAGGCTCTGCCCTGGACCCGCTGGGGCCGTCACGCGAGAGCGTGCTGCGCACGACGGCCCCAGACCCCCAGTCATCAGGAACTTTACGGGGAACCGGCTAGGCTGGAAAAATTTATGACAGTTGCAGGCTTCGTCAGGAAGATGAGGAAAAGCCGCGTTGGTGCCTGTGGGGCTTGGGCCTCGCGATTACGGTCCAGCAGCGAACCCCGGCACCATATACCGCCTCGCATTCAGACGGGAAAGCCGGTCGACCACCCAAAATGGCAGAAGCCGTATCACTGCGTGCTGCATTCGGTCGCGCAACGGCCAGTACTCCTCCAGCGCTACGCCATCCGGCACTACGCGTGCCTGCGCCGGCTCCGGCAACGAGGCAACCATCTCCGGACGCACATATAGGATGCTGTTGCACCGGTACCAGCGTTGCACATCGGGATCATCGCGCACCGCTGGCCGCACCAGATCCACCGCGACGTATCCATGCGTGCGGAACAGCGCTCGCCAATATTCCAGCCCCTGCTCGTTCACGTGGTGCTCGCCACCCTGTCCCGGCACGGCGGCGGAAAACAGCACCCGGTCGCCATGCGCCACCAGGTTGGCAACGAATCCCGTGGCCCGGTGCGCGGGCAGATGTTCCGCGGTTTCCAGGCTTTGCACGAGATCGAAACGCCGCCCCAGATCGATCGGCGCCGCGAGGTCCGCCGGCCGAAATTCCGCGCCATCGATCAGCAGCCGTGCCTGGTCAACATACGGCCCATCAACCCCAAACACGCCGAGGCCGGCCGCCTTCCAGACGCTGAGCCACGCGCCTTGCCCGCAGCCGAAATCGACCACGCTCCGCGCGCCGGTTGCCGCCAGCACCACGGGCACCACGCGCCGCGCCGACCGCACCGCAAAGCTGGACAGAAACGCGTAGAAATCGTCGCCATATTCATGCATCGGCCGCTCCACCTACCGCGCCGTCACCTGGTACAGATCGGCAACACCGCCCGCCGCCACCTTCCGCAGCATCGGCGGCAGCGCGCCCACCGCCGCGCCGAAATGTGTGATCAGCACATAGTCGAATTTGTCCGGCCACCCCAGCCAGTACATCTGCCCGCCAAAACCAAACGGCGGCGGCCCGCTCGGCGGATCGCGCCGCACTGCCCCCTCGCGCAACTGATCCGGCGTCAGCGCCTCTGCATTCGGCGATGCGGCCCGCCTCGCGTCGGCGCGCAACTGCAGCGCCGTCGCCCCGGTAAACAGGAACGGCACGAACGCATCCCGGTCGATCGCCGCCACCAGCCCCAGATGGCCGGTCATCGCGGCGGGCGCCGCGCGCCCCGCGGCCGCCGCGTCCACATCCACCACCAGCAGCCGCGCACCCAGCGGCAACGGCGCCACCACGTGCCGCACCTCCTCCACCTCTGTGTCGAGCCGCCGCAGCATCACCAACGCATCGGCGCTGCGCACCAGCACCAGCACTGCCGTCACCGCCAGCACAGCGCCCGCCGCGCGCCGTCCCACCATCGGCGCCGACGTTGTCCCGCCGATCAGCACAATCGCCGCCACCAGCGGCAGCCGCATATCCGCGCCCCACAAATTCGCCAGCACGTGCGGCACGAAGCAGGCTGCCACCACCACGGCGAGCAGCGCCGGCCAAACGGAAGGTGCCAGCCGCGACCACCACAACAGCACCAATCCCGCCAGCGGCACCAGGATACCGGCCGCCACTACCCAATCGGTGCCGGGAAAATACAATGGCGAAACCAGTGCCCCCAGCTTCTCCGCCAGCGACCCGAAGCGCGTTACGCTCTCGGCGCCGAAACTGCCATCGGCGCGCAGCCAGAGCACCACGCCCAGCACCGGCACCGCCTGTGCCGCCGCGGCACCAAAATCCGCCACCGCAACAAGCTTTTGCCCGCGCGCCCGCACCGCGCGCGCCAGCTCATGGCCGCTGACCAGAATCCCATAGGCCAGGAATGCAAAAACATGACAGAAATACAGCAGCAATCCCGCCGCCGCGAATACCGGCGCCCGCCGCCACCGTGGCCAATCCGCACAGGCCAGCCAGCCGGCGAACAGCATCACCGCCAGCCCGGCGGAAAACAAATAGGTCAAGAACCCACGCGCCAGGAGATAATTGTAGCTGAGCAGGAATCCCAGCACCGGTATCAGCCCCACCCGCCGCCGCACCGCATACTGTAACGAAGCCGCCGCCAGTACCGGCATCACCACGCATAGCGCCACGAACACCCGCCCCGCGGCGTAAATACCCATCACCCGCGCCAGCGCGGCCACCGGCAGGTCCATGCCGAAATACGGCACCAACCGCCATCCGCGCTGGTAATACCGTTGCAATGCCGGCGAAGTATCGATCGAGCCGAGGATGTGGATCCGCGCCAGATGGTTCAGGTAATCCCCCAAACACGGCACCCGCACAGAAAATATCGGCACCAGCACCGCCGCGCCCAACAGGGCATACACCGCCACTACCCCGCGCGGCCCGAACAGCGCCGGCGCCTCCCGCGAAACCACCCCTTCCGCGCCCCCCGCGCTCAAGTTACATCCGGCCTGCGTCACACAGCCCCGCACCCCGCGCAAGCCGCGCCACCTTTCCCCCAACCCGCACGCACGCCACATCACCGCCGATCCGGAACCACAAGAAAGGCCCGCCATGAGCGCCAACCAAGCCGAGGCCCCGAAGACCGACGAGGACTGGGCCCACCTGCTGACCCCCGATCAGTTCCGCGTACTGCGGCAGCACGGCACCGAACTGCCGCGCAGCAGCCCGCTCAATGCCGAAAAGCGGCCGGGCATCTTCCGCTGCGCCGCCTGCAACACGCCGCTGTTCGACAGCAGCACCAAATACGAAAGCGGCAGCGGCTGGCCCAGCTTCTACCGCCCGATCGAGCACGCCATCGGCACGACCGTGGATACCACCCACGGCATGCGCCGCGTCGAAGTGCATTGCGCGACCTGCGGCGGCCACCTTGGCCACGTCTTCCCCGACGGCCCCGATCCCACCGGTGACCGCTACTGCATGAACGGCGTCGCGCTGAAGTTCGAGCCTAAAGACCCGGCATGACCGCATCCTCCGCGCAGGACGATGACGACCTGCTGAGCGAACTGCGCGCCCTGCTGGCCGGCGAGCCGGATCCGATCGCCAACGCGGCGAACACCGCAGCCCTGGTATTCGCCCGCCTGCCCCGCCTGAACTGGGCGGGGTTCTACTTCCTGCAGGGCGAAACCCTGGTGCTGGGACCGTTCCAGGGGCAACCCGCCTGCACGCGCATACCGCTCGGGCGCGGCGTGTGCGGCACCGCGGCCGCGCGCCAGGAAACCATTCTGGTGCCGGACGTGCACGCCTTCCCCGGCCATATCGTCTGCGATACCGCCTCGCTGAGCGAAATCGTCGTGCCGTTCAATGTGGCGGGCAAACTCTCGGGCGTGCTGGATATCGATAGCCCGGAGGCTAATCGGTTCGGGGCGGCGGAGCAGGCTTTGCTGGAGGCCGTGGCGGCGCTTTATGTGGAGGCTTGCGAGGTAGCTTAGAAAAAAGACCAAGCAAGAAAGGCTTCTTTTTGAAAAAAGAAGCAAAAACTTTGGGGCTGTCCCAGATCCGCCTGTGCAATCGCGCCCGTGGACCAACCGTTTCGGCTGCGGTAGGCGCGGCAAGCGGTGCGGCGCCACCAGTTTCTTGGTTTGGTTGGAGCGC